>JAJYAB010000242.1 GCA_021779775.1 Actinomycetes bacterium | reverse complement strand
GTGGCCGGCGCCGTCGTCCTGGCCTTCGGGCTCGTGGGGAACCGCCCGGCGCTGGTGCGCACCGGCCCGGTCTATGCCGCGTTGCTCCTGGGCGGCGCCGTGCTGGCCACCGTGGCGATGCAGCGGGCCCTGCTGACGCACGACTTCTCCCTCGCCTACGTGGCCGCCAACAACAGCCGCGGCACCCCGCTGCTCTACACGGTGACCGGCATGTGGTCGGCTCTGGCCGGCTCCATCTTGCTGTGGGGCCTCATCCTGGCGGGCTACGTGGCCGCCATGGTGTGGCGGTTCCGCCACCGCCTCGCCGATCCCCTCGTCGGGTGGGCCACCTTCGTCGCGCTGGTCGTCGCGGCGTTCTTCTTCGGCCTGATGGCCGGTCCGTCCGACCCGTTCCGCCACGTGGCCGGAGCGATCCCGGCGAACGGGGCCGGCCCCAACGTGCTGCTGCAGGACAACCCGCTGGTGGCCTTCCACCCGCCGATCCTCTACCTCGGCTTCGTCGGGTTCACCGTGCCGTTCGCCTTCGCCGTGGCCTCGTTGATCACCGGCCGCATCGGCGAGGGCTGGCAGCTGGCCACCCGCCGGTGGACGCTGTTCGCCTGGGCATGCCTGACGGTGGGCATCCTCCTCGGCGCCTGGTGGTCGTACCAGGTGCTCGGATGGGGCGGCTTCTGGGCCTGGGACCCCGTGGAGAACGCCTCCTTCCTGCCGTGGCTGACCGCCACGGCCTTCCTCCACTCGGTGCTGGTGCAAGAGCGCCGGGGCCTGCTGCGGGTGTGGAACCTGTCGCTGGTGATCGCCACGTTCAGCCTGACGATCCTCGGCACGTTCCTCACCCGGTCCGGCGTCATCGAGTCGGTGCACGCCTTCTCCGGCTCCGACATCGGACCGCTGCTCCTCGGGTTCTTCGCCGTGGTGCTCGTCGGCGGGGTCGGGCTCATCGCCTGGCGCGGTGACCGCCTCCGCTCTCCCGGAGGCATCGACTCGCCCCTCAGCCGCGAAGGGGCCTTCCTGGTCAACAACCTCCTCTTCGTGGGGTTCGCCTTCGTCGTGCTGCTGGGGACCGTGTTCCCCCTCCTCTACGAGGCGTTCCGGGGTCGCCAGGTGACGGTCGGCGCGCCCTACTTCGACGCCATGACCCTGCCCATCGGGCTGGCGCTGCTGTTCCTCATGTCGATCGGACCGGCATTGCCGTGGCGCAAGGCGACCGCCGGCACGCTGGCCGACCGGCTGTTCGTCCCCGCCTGCGGCGGCACCGCGGTGCTGGTCGCCTGCGTGGCGGCCGGCGTCCGGGGGTTCGCGCCGCTGGTGGCGTTCGCCCTCGGCGGGTTTGCCGCGTCGGCCAACCTGCGGCAGCTGGTGCTCGCCTCACGCAGCGCGCATCACCACGGCGTCGGCTGGTGGCGCGGCCTGGTCGGCCGGGCCAACGGCGGCATGGTCGTGCACCTCGGCGTGGTCGTGATCGCCGTGGCGTTCAGCGCGGCGATGTCGTTCGGCCACCGTGGTGAGGTGCGCCTCCGGCCCGGGCAGACCGCAGTGTTCGACGGGCACCGCATCACCTACCAGATGATCCGGCCGGTGGTGACGCCGGTCAAGCAGGCCACCGAGGTCGTCCTGTCCGTGGACGGCCACGGCCCGTTCTCGCCGGCCATCAGCCAATTCGGCGGCAACACCAGCCCGGTCGGCACGCCGTCGGTCGACTCCAGCTTCTTCGACGACGTCTACCTGACGGTGGACGCCCTTCCCACCGATCCCCAGGGTGCGGTGGACCAGACGGGCCCGGTGACCATCGGCGTGGCGGTCCAGCCGCTGGTGGCCTGGCTGTGGGGTGGAGGGGCGATCCTGGTCGTCGGCTCGGTCCTGGCCGCCGTGCCCGGCCGCCGCCGCCGGGCGGCCACCGACGCCGCCTCGGCCCCCGTCCCGGTGGTGGCTGCCGCCGAGCGGGTGGCCGTGGGGGCCCCGTGAGCCAGGCGACCGGCGAGGCGGGGCCTGGGGTGGATCCTGGAGCTGCGGTGGATCCTGGGCCTGCGGTGGATCCTGGGCCTGGGGTGGACGCGCCGCGCCGGCGCCACACTGCCCGTTGGGTGGCCGGCATCGTGTTGCTGGTGGCCGCGGCCCTGGTGGCGGTGCTGGCCACCCGGCCGGGATACTCCACCGTCGCCTCGCCCAACGCCAGCCTGGGCAAGGTGGTGGTGGCCGCCGGGCCTGGCCCGCTGGCCACCCAGCAGCGCCGGGAGGCCGCGGCTGCGGGAGCGAAGACGATCACGCTGGCCGGCCCGACCTTGACCGGGCAGCCGTTCGACCTGGCGTCTTACCGGGGTCGCTGGGCGGTGGTCAACTTCTTCGCCAGCTGGTGTCCGCCGTGCCAGCAGGAGGAGCCGGATCTGGTGACGTTCGCCTTCGAGCACCGCTCCCCGACGGGCACCGCCCTGATCGGCGTGGTCGTCAACGACGCCCCGTCGCGAGCGCTGCGCTACCAGCAGCAGCAAGGGGCAACCTGGCCGGTGGTGGCCGATGCCAACGGCTCTGCCGGCGTCGACTGGGCGGTGACCGGCCAGCCTGAGACGTTCCTGGTGGCACCGACGGGCCGGGTGGTTGCCCACTTCGCCGGCCCGCTCACGCTGAAGGACCTCGACACGGCTCTTGCCACCGCGGCGGTCACCAGCAGCGGCCCATGAGGCCCGCCCGCCGCCCGGTTGCCCGTCGTCCGGTCGTCTGGCTGGCGCTGGCCGTGGTCGTGGTCGTCGCGCTGGCTGCCGGCTCGTGGCGTGCCTCGGCACCGGCCACCCCCGCCCAGCGTGCGGCGTCGATCGACGCCGTGCTGAAGTGCCCGAGCTGCGAGGGGCTGTCGGTCGCCGACTCGTCGGCCGAGCTGGCCGTCGCTATCCGCCGTCAGGTGCTGGTTGCCGCCCGTTCGGGGCTGTCGACGGCGGCGATCGAGGCCCGGTACGTCGCCCTCTACGGCCCGGCGGAGCTGCTGCGGCCGACCGATCCGCTGATCTGGGTGCTCCCGATGGTGGCTGCGGGGGTGGCGGTGGCCTGTCTCGGTGCCTTCTTCTGGAGGCGGCGCTCGCGCCGGGCTGCCCCGGCCGTCGCCGACGCAGACCGCCTGCTGGTGGAGCGGGCCCTGCTCGGGCTGTCGGAGGCCGACCGGTGAACCACACCGAGCTCGAAGCGCAGCGTGCCTTCCTGCTCCGCTCCTTACGGGACCTCGAGACCGAGCACCGGGCGGGCGACCTCACCGATGCCGACTTCGCCGCGCTGCGCGACGACTACACCGCGCGCGCCGCCGCCGTCCTCCGCCGGCTCGACGTGGGGGATCCTGGCGGCACCGACGACGGCACCGCACCGGGCGCCCCCGTCATTGTCGCTCCCGTCCGTGGCGCCCCCGTCAGTGTCGCTCCCGTCCGTGGCGCCCCCGCCACGACCAACCCTGCGGGATGGCTGCGACGCCTCCGGCCTCGCCGCCGCCGCAGCATGCTGGTGGTCGGCTCCATCCTGATCGGGTGCGGCCTGGTGTTGGTCGGCCTGCTCGTCGTGGCGAAGGGGCGGTTGCCGGGGCAGACCGCCACCGGGTCGAAGCAGCTCAGCGCCAGCCAGCGGGTCGACCAGGAGCTGGCCCAGGCGGAGACGCTCGAAGGCATCGGCGACAGTGCCGGCGCACTTCCGCTCTACCGGGAGGTCCTCGCCGCCCGGCCCCGGCAGCCGGTGGCGCTGGCGGAGTCGGGATGGATCGAATTCTCGAGTGGCGTGCGCAGCGCCCGGTCCTCGCTGGTACAGGCCGGCCAGCGCGCCGAGGTCGCCGCGGTGCGCGCCGCGCCGTCTGCGTGGGCACCCCGGCTCTACCTGGGTGCCATGTACCTCACCGAGCACGACCCGGCCGACGCCGTGGTCCAGTACGCCCAGCTGGTGGCCGACCACCCGCCGGCCGACAAGCTGCAGGCGGCGATGCCGCAGGTCGTGAAAGCCTTCGCTGCCGCCGGGCAGCCGCCTGGTCAAGCACCG
>JAJYAB010000241.1 GCA_021779775.1 Actinomycetes bacterium | reverse complement strand
GCCGAGCGCTGACGGTAGAGGTGCTTGTGCTCCAAGAACAGCACCGGGTCCTCGGCGTCGAAGGCGCTACGCAGCAGCCCGACGGCATCCGCGGCCCGGCTGGGAAAGGCGATCATCAACCCTGGCGTGTGGGCGAAGATCGACTCGCCGCTCTGCGAATGCCAGATCGCCCCGCCGGTGAGGTAGCCGCCGATGGCCACCCGGACCACCAGCGGGCACGAGAACGCGCCGTTCGATCGCCACCGGATGGTGGCCGCCTCGCTGCGCAGCTGCTGCATGGCCGGCCAGATGTAGTCGAAGAACTGGATCTCGGCACACGGCCGCAGCCCCCGCACGGCCTGACCGACCCCGCGCCCGACGATGTTCGCCTCGGACAGGGGGGTGTTGAAGCAGCGGGCCGACCCGAAGCGCCGCTGCAGGCCTCGGGTCACCCCGAACACGCCGCCTTTGCCCTCCACCTGGTCGAGCAGCCCGTCGTCGGCGTCGGCCACGTCTTCGCCGAACACCCGGATCCGCTGGTCGTCCTCCATCAGCTGGTGGAGCGCCAACCGGATGGCTTCCGCCATCACCACCGGCTCTCCCAGTGCCCCTGGCAGGGGACCGGCATCCGGGAGCCCGCGTCCGGGTCGGGGACTGCGCAGCACGTGCCGGGTGACGCCTGCCGGATCAGGTCGGGCGGCCGCCAGCGCCTCGTCGGCGGCCGCCAGCGCCTCGCGTGCCGCGCCGCGGCGGATGGCGGCGGCTTCTTCGCCGGTCAGCACCCCGGCGCCCACGAGCTGGTGCTCGAACATGTCGATCGGATCGTGGGCCGCTTCGGACGCCAGCTCGCCGGCCGCCCGGTACTTCGCCTGGGTGTCGGCCGACGAATGGGAGTAGGGCCGGGGCACCCGGGCGTAGACGAGGTGCGGGCCCTCCCCGGCTCGCACACGGGCGACCGCCCGGGCGGATCTCGTACGGCATTGCGCATAGTCCCAACCATCCATACGGGTGACCGCCAGTCCTCGAAAGCCCCGGACCAGCTCCCATACTGGCGCCGGAGCTTGGTCGGCCGCCCGGACCGATATGGCGAACCCGTTGTCGGCAACCAGGTAGAGCACCGGCAGGTGCAGGCGGCAGGCGGTGTTGAGGCTCTCCCAGAACTCGCCCTCGGAGGTGGTGCCCTCGCCCAACGACACATAGGTGACCTCGTCGCCGCTGGCCGTGCAGCCCGGCAGATCGTGCCGGGCGATGTACCGTCCCGCCTCGGCACAGCCCACGGCCGGGAGGCACTGGCTCCCGGTCGGGCTCGACTGGGTCACGATGTGGCGGCCGGCGTCCCCCCAATGGCACGGCATCTGCCGCCCACCCGACGCCGGGTCGTCGGCTGATCCGACCGCCTGCAGCAGCACCGCCGCCGGCGACACGCCCAGCGCCAGGACGAGCGCCCGGTCGCGGTAGTACGGGAAGAACCAGTCGGAGCCCGATCGCAGGGACCGGGCCATGGCGGTCAGCAGCACCTCGTGGCCCGCACCCGAGATCTGGAAGAAGACCCGGCTCTGTTTCTGGAGCACGATCTCCCGGTCGTCGATGGCGCGAGAAAGGCAGGCCAGCCGGAAGTCCTCCCGGAGCTCAGTCCGGTCGAAGCGGTCGAGCTGGGTCCGGCTGGCCGCACGGGTGGGCGGCGACCCGTTGCCGTTCCCTACCGCGCCGTCAGGCTTTTGCCCGAGGGTCCCGGCTGCCCCTACGGCACTCTTTCGCATCACCGTCCACCCTACGCGGGTCGAAGGGCCCGCAGGTGGCTCGGACCACCCTGCGTCGCATGGTCGGGCCCGGTCCCGGGTCACGGTGGTCCGCCGGCTCCCCCACGCCTCCTGTACATCTTCACAGGACACTTTGGCCACTTTCCCAGGATTTTCCCAGCCGCCTGGGGAATGCTGGAGTCATGGCCGGAGCTGGCCGGTACGCCGCAGGACCGGGTCAGGGCAGCCGCCCGGCCGGGTCAGGGCAGCCGCCCGGCCGGCAGAGAGGGAGGTAAGGCTCTTGAGGATCCTGGTCCTGGGGGGTGACGGCTACCTGGGGTGGCCGACTGCCCTGCACTTGTCCCGCCACGGCCACGACGTGGCCGTCGTCGACAACTTCGTCCGGCGCCAGTACGACTTCGAGATGGGCGTCGACAGCCTGGTTCCTGTGGCCGCGTTGCAGCGCCGGGTCCGGCGATGGGAGGAGGTGTCGGGGCTACGTATCGAGACATTCGTGGGCGACCTGACGGACCCGGTGTTCGTGCAGCAGACCCTGCAACGGTTCGCCCCGGAGTCGATCGTCCACTTCGCCGAGCAGCGGTCCGCGCCGTACTCGATGATCGACCGACAGCATGCCGTCTACACCCAGGTCAACAACGTCGTGGGGACGCTGAACGTCTTGTACGCCATCGCCGAGCAGGACCCGTCGATCCACCTGGTGAAGCTCGGCACGATGGGCGAGTACGGCACCCCGAACATCGACATCGAAGAGGGCTTCTTGGAGGTCACCCATAAGGGCAGGACCGACGTGCTGCCTTTCCCCAAGCAGCCGGGGTCCTTTTACCACCTCTCGAAGGTGCACGACAGCCACAACATCATGTTCGCCTGCCGCATCTGGGGCCTGCGTGCCACCGACCTGAACCAGGGGATCGTCTACGGCCAGGAGACCGACGAGACCTCGCTGCACCCCGAGCTGGCCACGCGCTTCGACTACGACGGTGTGTTCGGCACCGTCCTGAACCGGTTCTGCGTGCAGGCAGTCATCGGCCACCCGCTCACCGTGTATGGCACAGGTGGCCAGACCCGCGGGATGCTCGACATCCGGGACACGCTGGCCTGTGTAGAGCTCGCCATCACCAACCCCGCAGCGACTGGCGAGTACCGGGTGTTCAACCAATTCACCGAGTCCTTCTCGGTGCAGCAGATGGCCGACATGGTCGCCGAGGCGTTCCCGGCCCGTGTGCGCATCGATCACCTGGATCCCCCCCGCGTCGAGCAGCAGGAGCACTACTACCGGGCGGCCCACACCAAGCTGCTGGACCTCGGCCTCGTCCCTCACCTGCTGGAGGCCTCCACGATCCGCGATCTGCTGGCCGTGGTCGACCACCATCGCGACCGCGTCGACCCGGAAGCGATCGCCCCCACCGTGGACTGGCGGGCCACGTCGAGCACCTTGCCCACCCAGGGCAGCCCGCTGGTCGTGGGCTGATCCTCGCCGCGCGGGGCGCCACCACCCCGCGTGGAGCGCGCCTGGGGTTCGAGGCACGTGCCTACTATGGTCATCGACCGATGGTCCGGCATCGGCGGCGGCTCAGGCGGCGAGGCGCTGCGGTACGGCACCCAGCCCGGATTCTGCTCATGATCGGCGTGTCGCTGGTCGTCGCCTGGGCCGTCGTCAGCTCCGTCCGCCAGATCGGTCCCACCAGTGGGCCCTACCGCCGTGCCGTGGCCCGCAGCTTCGGCGTGGTGGTGACGCCGCTGGCGGCTGCGTCGCAGTCCTCGGGGAAGGCGTTGGCGAAGCTGATGGCGGGCGGCGCGATGCAGGACCGGGCGGCATTCTTGGGCACGTTGGCGACCCTGGTGAGCCAAACGCGTGTCGCGGCGAGGACCGTCGACCTGGCTGTCCCTCCGGAACCGGCGGGAGCATCCGGATGCCGCGATGCACTCGATGCGCGAGCGGCGGCTGGCGCAGCGATCGAGTCCGCTCTGGTCGGCCTGCTCGGAGGGCCGACCGGTGCAGCCCCCGTGTCGGAGCCGGTGGTGACCGCAGCGCTGGAGGGTACCGGTACCGGGCTCGAAGCTGCCGACGCCGCGTGGGCCCGATGCCGGTCGATGCTGCGCCGTGGCCCTGGCACGGTGCGGGTACCGGCCAGCACGTGGGGTGCTGACGGCGGATCGTGGTCGGGTCCGGCACTGTCACAGTTCGTGTCGGCGGTGTCGGGGTCTGCCTCGTTGGCGGCCCGCCACGACCTGGCCGTGCTCCCCGGTTCGGTCGGTCTGCAACCGGCA
>JAJYAB010000240.1 GCA_021779775.1 Actinomycetes bacterium | reverse complement strand
GGCGAACCCGTCCTCGCCCGTGACGTCGGCGGCGCGGACGTCCAGGCCGAACAGCGCCAGCACCCCGGCGACGATGGCCAGCAGGCCGGGTCGGTCCTCCGCCACCACCGTCACCTCGGGGACCTCCGCCACCAGGACGGAGCGGCCGAGGCGCCGAGCCTGCGCCATCAGGTGGCGGTGCCGGTCGGTGACCGGGTGCACCGGGCCACTGGGGGGCGCCTCGCCGGCCAGGCGCCCCCTGGTGCGGCTCACCAGCTCGGCCACCAGGCCGGCCTTCCAGGGGCCCCAGGCGCTGGGCCCGGTGGCCAGGCTGCCCGCCTCGGTGAGCCCGGCCAGCAGGGCCAGCGTGGTGGGGTCGCCCACCGCCTCGGCCACCGCCGTCACCGTGGCCGGGTCGTCGATGTCGCGGCGGGTGGCCACGTCGGGCAGCAGCAGGTGGAGGCGGACCATGGTGACCAGGCGGTCCACGTCCTCGTCGCCGAGCCCCATGCGGCGGCCGATGCGCTCGACCAGCTGCTGGCCGACCTCGGTGTGGTCGCCGGGGTAGCCCTTGCCGATGTCGTGGAGCAGTGCACCGACCAGCAGCAGATCGGGCCGCCCCACCCGGAGCGCCAGGGGCGCGGCGCGGGCGGCGGTTTCGAGCAGGTGCCGATCGACGGTGTAGCGGTGATAGGCGTTTCGCTGCGGCCGGTTGCGCACCGCTTCCCACTCGGGCAGGAGCCGGACGAGGGCGCCCCGCTGGTCGAGCGCCTCTAACGCGGCGGTGGATGGCGATCCGGCGGCCAACAGCCGGACGAAGGAGCGGCGCATCGCCTCGGGCCACGGCTCGGGCGGAGCGGGAACGGTGGCGATGGTGTCGAGCGCACGGCGGCCGATGGGAAGCGACCGCTCGGCGGCCACGGCGGCGAGCCGCAGCACCAGAGACGGATCGGGATCCGGGTCCTCGGGTCGCAGGACGACCTCGCCCTGCTCTGGATGCGCTGCAGGGGCAGTGGTCGCCACGCCCTCCTCGACCGCTTCGATCACGATGCTCTGCGACCTGTCGGGTTGCTGAAGTCGCCGCCAGCCTCGCCGCCGGCGGCCCGGCTGCCAGAGCGCCTGGCGGCGCCATGCTTCGTCGGCCACCCAGGCGACGGTCCGGCCGGCTTCGGCGATGTCGGCCATCAGGGCGTCGGCATCCCCTTCGCCGAGGGCGCCGGCGACGTTGTCCTGCTCTTGGAGCAGCAGGCGGTCCGTGGCTCGCCTCGTCGCACGGTGCAGCTCTACCCGTGCCGCAGTGAGGGTCGAGCGCGGACCGTCGAGCGAGGCGACGTCCACACGCTCGGCCAGCTCGGCGACCGCCCGGGTGGCCGCGGTCACCAAGAACACGTCGCGCAGCCCACCGTACGACTCCTTCAGCTCGGGCTCGAGGAGGAAGGCCAGATCTCCCTGGGTGTGCCGTCGCCCGGTCACCTGCTCGGCGAGCAACGGGAGCCAGTGCGATGCCCGGGAGTGCCACAGTCGTGCAGCGTCGGCGACCACCGGGGCGGCGACCGCGGGGTCGCCGGCCACGAGCCGGCCGTCGAGCAGGCCCAATTGCACGCGCAGGTCGTCCCGGGCGGCGTCGAGGACGTCGCTGGGGCGCCGGACAGCGTGGTCGAGGCGGATGCCCTCGTCCCACACCGGGTACCACACGGCATCGGCTATGGACCCGATGTCGCGGTGCCCCTCGTGTACCAAGACGACATCGAGGTCGCTGAACGGGCAGAGCGAGCCCCGTCCATACCCTCCCACAGCCAGCAGGGCCAACCCCTTCTGCCGACCGTCGGTCGCGTCGTGGAGCAGGCGTGCCAGCCAGGTGTCGGCCGCCTTGGCGTAGGCGGCGCAGAAGTCGTCTCCGGTGAGCCCTGGTTGGTCGAGGAGCCGCTGGCGGTCCGCCCGCAGGGACATGGCGCGGACCGTACCACCAGCCCGCCGTCTTCGGGGCTCCGGTCACGGTTCGGTAGGCTCGGGCTCTCGTCACGGCGGCGTGGCCGAGTGGTTCAGGCAGGGGCCTGCAAAGCCCCCTACCCGGGTTCGATTCCCGGCGCCGCCTCTTGGTCGCAGGACCGCCGGTTCAGAAGCGGGGGAAGAGCGCCCGCAGCTCCTGCAGGCCGATGCCGGTCGCGTGCACGGCCGGCGGGGTGTGGTCGGGGTCGAGCCGGCCCGTGACCAACCGCAGGAGCGCCTCGGCAGGAGCGTCGAGCGAGCCGACAAGTGTCGGGTGGTCGCCTGCCGCACCGGGCGCACCGTCAGCGGGGCCGGTACCACTCGGGCTGTCGACGCGCCGGAGAGCGATCGTGTCAGCGGTGTCGAGCTCGAATTGGCCGTCAGGATCAGTGGTGTGCACCGCGACCCGCCGCCGCCGCCCGTCCGGTTGGCCGACGTGCCCGGCGAGCCGCACCGGCGCGTCGGCCAGCTGGTGCACGGCTTGTTGGTCGACGACGGCGGCTGGATCGACCGCCACCGCGACGTCCCAGGTGTGTAGCGCATGCTCGGACAGCCGCAGCCGCAGGAATCCCGCCAGGTCGAGCTCCATGCCGAACTGCTCCAGCCGGAACGACTGGGCTGGCCTGGCGCCGATATCGTCCACCAGACCCAGGAACGCCGTCTCTGACCGTCGCCATGCAGCGACCTGGCCGAGGCCGTCCATGGCGTTCCACCGGTCCCAGATCGCCGGAAAAGTGTCTGTAGACGGTGCCTCTCGGCCGGCAAGGCCAGCTTCGAGGATCGTGGTGAAAATCTCCGCCCCGCTGCCCAGGTGGGAAAGCACTTGGGCGATCGACCAGGCATCGTCGTACGAGGGGCCGAGCAGGTCGTCGGTGCCGAGGCCGTCGACCACGCGGGCCAAGAGGTCGTACGACGAGTGGAGGGCTTGGCAGACGGGTTCGTGAGCGTCGGGCATACCGGTGTTCTACCCGGTTGGACCGGCCAACCCTGCAGACCGCGGTGGTAGGGTGGCCGGCCACGGGCCGTTGGCGCAGTCTGGTAGCGCACTTGCATGACACGCAAGGGGTCACAGGTTCAAGTCCTGTACGGCCCACCGGCCAGTGTATTACGTAATGTGATACACTGGGTGATGTGACGCAAGCTGTATCAGTTCGACTCGACGACGACGTGCAGCGGGCGCTCCGGACACTCGAGGCTTCCGGAATGAGTCGATCCGAGGCGATCCGCAAGTCGATCCTCGATGCCGCCGCCGCCCTCCGCCGTAACGAAGCACTCCGTGCCGAGGTCGCGGCGCTCGAAGCCGACGAAGTTGATCGCCGAGAGATGCAGGAGGTTGCCTCGCTGATGGAGAGCCTCCGTGCAGAGGGGTGACGTCTACGAGCTCCGCCCGCCACGCGGCGGCGGCCACGAACAGCAGGGTCGCCGCTTTGGCGTCGTCGTCCAGGCCGACGCGTTGCTTCCCAGATCGGTCGTCCTGGTGGTGCCGACGTCCCGGAGCGCCCGACCAGCCACGTTCCGACCGGAGCTGGTGATCGAGGGAGAGACGACCAGGATTTTGGTCGAACAGCTCGGGGCCGTCGACGTCAATCGCCTCGGTGACCACGTAGGGCATGCGAGTCCCGAGGAGATCTGGGGGATCGATGAGAGCCTGATGACTGTGCTTGGGCTTCGGTAACTGAAGGGCAACGTTCGATCAGGACGGTTAACCGTTCCCGCAGCTTGGGGAAGTTCAAATAGCACCATCGTCTTCTCCACTCGTCGATCGGTGAGTATCGGTGCTGGTCAGGTAGGTGTTGGCGGCCGGGCAGCCAACAGGGATCAGACCCCCCTTCCGGCGTCGCTGACCTTCCGGCGTCGCTGACCTTCCGGCGTCGCTGACCTTCCGGCGTCGCTGACCTTCCGGCGTCGCTGGGCGACCCGACGTCAGACCCGTATGACCGGTCTGCGAGCGCAAGCCCCTGGTTTCAGCCATGGGGTCGAGCGAGTTCGGGGCGGAGCTCCGACCGTCACACCCCCAGCGTAGGGTCGCTGTAGATGTCAAGATCGGCGTATCG
>JAJYAB010000239.1 GCA_021779775.1 Actinomycetes bacterium | reverse complement strand
GCTGATCCGGCACGGACAGCTGGGCGCACCGGTACGCGAAGTCACGATCGCCTCCACCTTGCAGCGGATGCTGCAGGCGGTCTTGCACATCGGCTCCGACGTCGAGTGGCTCCCCGGGCTGGCTGCCGGCCAGACGATGGCGGTGGACGCCATGTCGCTCAGCGGCAGGTGACCGCCGCCGGCGAACGTACCGTCGTGGCACGCCGCCAGGCTGTGCCGAGGTCGTCCTACGAGGCAGCGGCCTTGGACGTGTTGCCGGAGCCGTTGGCGCCGGACTTGCCGGCGCCGGTCGACGGGGAGCTCGGAGCACCGCTGCCGGAGCTGGAGCTGGAGCCGGCTGACTCGCCGGGACCGGAGCCGGCGGCTCCGGTCGTCTCCTTCGGGGTTCCGGCATCCTTCGGGGTATCGGAGCCACCTGTGGAGGCTGCGGAGTCCTTGCCAGCGGAATCGGAGCCGGCCGATCGGCTCGTGGTCCGGCTGTCGGTCTTGTAGAACCCGCTGCCTTTGAACACCACACCGATGGGCGCGAAGACCTTGCGGAGTGTGCCCTGGCATGCGGGGCACTCAGCCAGCGGAGCGTCGGCGAACGCCTGGACGACTTCGAGGTGCTCGCCGCAGTCGGTGCAGGCGTATTCGTAGGTCGGCATGGGTCGCACACTCCGTTGGCACTCTCAGCGGTCGAGTGCCAATCTTACCAGGTCGGCTGTCGGATCCGCCGTGTTCCGGAGGGGGGACGGTTCGTTCGCGTAGACTGCCGGTGTGTCCGACCGAAGCCTGACCCATCTCGACCCGCTCGGCGGTGCCCGCATGGTCGACGTCACTCCGAAGGAGCCGACCCATCGCCGGGCCCTTGCCCGTTGCAGGGTCATGATGGCCCCGGAGACGACGGCGAAGGTGGCGAGCAACGCCATCACGAAAGGTGACGTGCTCGGCACGGCTCGGATCGCCGGCATCCAGGCTGCGAAGCGCACGCCGGAGCTCATTCCGATGTGCCACCCGCTCCTCGTCGGGTCAGTGCACATCAACTTCACCATCGGCGACGACTTCGTCGAGGTAGAGACCCAGGTGGAGACGGTGGATCGCACGGGGGTGGAGATGGAGGCGTTGTCGGCCTGCGCTGTTGCAGCGCTCACCATCTACGACATGTGCAAGTCGGCCGACCGCGCCATGGTCATCGGGGAGCTGGCGCTGTGGGAGAAGACGGGCGGCACTCGCGGTCCCTGGCGTCGCCCGGATCCTGATCGTTGATCGCCGGATCAGCGTCGGCGACCTCGCCTGCGGCCCTTGGCGAGGATGGTCATGTCCTCGCTGATGTTCACGATCGCCTGTAGCGCAGGAGCGGCCAGTTCCGTAGGTGGTGGGGGAGGGGCAGGTGCCGCGGACAGGACCTCGCTGGCCAGCGACGCTGCCCCGCGATCGCCGACGTCTCGTGGCGGCCGGGTCTGGACGGGTGGTGGTGCCTGGACGGGCGGCGGCGGTGGCGGTGGTGGTGGTGGCGGCGGTGGCGGTGGCGGTGGGATGGCATGGACGGGCGGAACGTAGCGCAGGGGCTCTGGCACATCTGCGGGGACATCGGGCACCGACGTGGTGGTCCGGTTTCCGGTGGCTGGACCCGCCTGGACGGCGGACGGCTCCTCGGGGTCGCCATCCTCGGGGTCGCCATCTGTCGCCACCGCCGTTCGGTCACTTGCCGGCTCGCTGCCTTCGGTGCCTTCGGTGGCGAGTCCCAGTTCGTGCAGGTCGGCAAACTCGGCTGCCAATAGCGCGTCGATGTCGAGCTCGTCGCCAGAGACGACTGGCGCCATGGCGTTCGGCTGGGGGAGCGCGAGGGTCTCGGTGCCTGCGGTCAGGGCCGGAGCCCGATCGGTCAGCGCGTCCTTGACGATGCTGCCCAGATCTTCGATGGATCGGGCCAACATGACCTGGCTCTGCTGGACCTCCGTCAACCGCTGCAGGATCTCGTGCCACAGCTCTGCCGAGGAAAGCGCCATGGAGCGCACCAGGTCGGTGTCGGCCCGATCCTCCGGCGGACGGCTCTCGATGGTCATTCCGGCTCTTCTCCCCCACTCGGCGGCGCCGGGTGCGTCCAACGACGCTATCGACCGGAGGCCCCGAGAACTGGAGCCACCACCGCTGACACCGCGGAACGTGGTCGCCCAGGGATGTCGGTCTGGCGCTGCCGCCCAGGGAAGTACCGGCCGCCCTCGCCAGCCTCCGTCGCTCAGGACCGAGCGGCGCTGCGCAACTCGTCCACCGACAGCTCCCCCGTCGCCTCGCCTCCGCACTGGGCGCAATGCTCCACGTGCCGCCACGAGCGGAGCAGCCGGCTGCCATCGGGGTTGAGCAGCACCACGAACGACTCAGAGAGCGGATCGACTTCTAGCCCGAAGTAGGGGCGCCATCCCGTGGCAGCCTGGTGGCTGTCCAGGTCGAGGCCCTTCAGGATCCGGCGAAAGCGCATCCGTTCAAGATCGAACAACCAGGTGCTGTGACAAGACTCCAGGACGAGCGGCTCCATGAACCCATCCTTTCCCCGCAACGCGTCGATCAGACCTCAGGAGTATTGCGGTTCCATGACAGTGGAGGTCGGCGTGATGATACGACCACGATCCGTTGCGGTTCGGCCGGCGTAGCCCGCTTCGCCGTGTCGATCTCGCTCCGCCGTGTCGATCTCGCTCCGCACACGCGCGGGCGGTCAGAGCACCCCGAGGCCGTACAGCACGGCAACAGCCACCACCACGGCCGCCAGCACCAACAGCGACCCCACCATGGCCGGAGAACGTCGGGCAGGGGAGGACGGCCCCGATTGGCTGGCCCAGGCCTGCTGGATGGCGTGGTCCGCTGCATCGGGTGCTTCGGTTGGCACGACGAACCGGTGGGTCCTCGCTGCTGTGGCGACCTCCAGCACGAGCGCGGAGGTTCCCTCCGTGGGCGCCGTCCTGCCGGCGCTGTCGACTCCGGTGATCACCTCCCACGCCATGGCGGCGGCCGGCGACCCGTCGGGCTTCAGGAGGCAGATGCCGGAGTCGTCGATCGACAGGGCCAACCCGGGGACCGCCACCTCGTCCGTGCCGCCGTCGGTGACGAGGAACACGTCGTCGAACTGCAGCGGCAGCGGTCTGGCGGCAGGCTGGGAAGCGAGTCCATCAGTGGGTGGGTCGGGCGGCATCGTCTCCGGGTAGCTCTCGTCTCCGGGTTGCTCTCGTTCTCCGGGTAGCTCTCGTCTCCGGGTAGCTCTCGTTCTCCGGGTAGCTCTCGTTCTCCGGGTAATTCTCTCGCTCAGCTACGCTCAGCGAAATATTGACCACGTCAAGGGGTTGGATTTTACCAGCACCTATCCTAGACTGCGCCAACATGGATCGCGGTGATCTCGATCGTCTTCTCCAAGTCCTCGCTGAGCTCGACGGTTCCGACCTGCATATAAAGGCCGGGGCACCGCCGCGGATGCGAGTCGACGGGTACCTGCGGACACTGGAGGACGAGCCTCGCTTCACCGCCGACGAGACCCGGATGCTCGCCGAGTCCATGATGGCCCCGTCCGTGCTGGAGATCTTCAAGGAGAAGCGCGAGGCTGACTTTGCGTACAGCGTCCCCGGTCTCGGGCGGTTCCGGACCAACGCCTTCTACCAGCGGTCGTCGGTGGCGTTGGCCATGCGGCGGGTGCGGACCAACGCCGCCACCATCTCCGAGCTCGGGCTCCCCGACGTGGTGCGCCGGCTGTCGGAGGAGCAGCGGGGCCTCGTCCTCGTGACCGGACCAACCGGCTCTGGCAAGACGACGTCGCTGGCTGCCATGGTCGACCACATCAACCACACGCGGGCCTGCCACATCATCACCATCGAGGATCCGGTCGAGTACCTCCACCGTGACGACCTGGCGGCGATCGACCAACGGGAGATCGGGTTCGACACCGACAGCTTCACCTCGGCCATGCGGGTCGTGCTGCGCCAGGACCCCGACGTCATCCTGGTCGGCGAGATGCGCGACCCCGAGACGGTGTACACCGCCCCGACGGCCGCCGCGACGGGCCACCTCGCCTTCTCCACGC
>JAJYAB010000238.1 GCA_021779775.1 Actinomycetes bacterium | reverse complement strand
CCTCCACCGTGGCCGGGTCGCGCACGCCGACGGCCATTGCCTGGGCGGCCAGGCCCGTTGCGGTCCGGCGTCCGACCGCAGCGTCGAGCCGGGGCCCGGGCCGGGCGGCCATCGCGACGGTCGCCCCAGCTTCGAGCAGCGCGTCGGCCATCGCCGCGCCGAGACCGCTGGTGGCTCCAGTGACCACTACCCGCACCCCGTCCAGCTGCGCCGGCTCGCTCACCGGGCGCCCAGGTGCCGGTCGAACCAGTCGAGGGTGCGCTGCCAGGCATCCGTGGCCGAAGCCTGGTGGTAGGCGTCGCGGGCGTCGCAGTGGAAGCCGTGTCCCGCCTCGGCGTAGCGCACGACCTCGGTAGCCACCGGAGCCTTCCCGACCGCTTCGCGAAGTGACTCCACCTGTTGCACCGGGATGCCCTCGTCGAGATCTCCGTACAGCCCCAGCCATGGCGTCTTCAAGCTGGGAGCCATCTCCACCAACGAGGCCATGCCGAAGCGCCCCTCCGTCACCCCACCCCCGTAGAAGGTGACCGCCGCGCCGAGCCCATACGTTGCGCCGGCGAGGAAGGACACGGTCCCCCCCATGCAGAACCCCACGACCCCGACCCGAGACAGTTCGAAGCCTGCAGCGGTCAGGTGGCCGAACGTGGCGTCGAGGTCACCGACCAGGCCGGCCTCGCTGAGCGCTCCCATGTGCTCCATGACCGCGTCGAAGTTCGAGTAGTCGAGGACCGGGTCGCCGCTCCGATGGAACAGATGAGGTGCCACAGCCCGGTACCCTGCCCCGGCGAACCGCCGGGTCACGTCCTCGATGTGGCCGTTCACCCCGAACGCCTCTTGGACCACCACCACTGCCGCCCGGGGCGGCCCCTCCGGTTCGGCGTCGTAGAGGGCCATCTCCCCATCGGCCGTGCTCACGCTCAGCGTCGTCGCCACCAGATCCTCCTCACATCGTCAGCCGATGGCCAGTCGTACTCCTGGCCGTCTCCCCCGCCTGAGGCCGGATTCGCCGGACTGTCGGGAGTGCCCATCCTCTCGCCGTGGCCGGGGCTGGTACGAATCAGGCGTCCGCCGCGGCACCGGCCCACCGCGACCCGCCCCGAGCGCCGACCTGCGAGACGGTGTCCCGGCCGACGCCCGATCGCTGCGGTTACGCTTCAGCGGCACCAGCCTCGGGGGTGCCGGAATCTTCCTTCCCGGCGGTGCCCGCCGGTTCAGCCTGCAGGATCTGGGCGAGCGAGACGGCCGCCAGGGCGATGCCGCGGCCGGCCGAGAGGCGGATGAGAGACTTCGGCAGGCGCGGGCCGAGACGGAACCGTCCCGGGCCGCTACTCACCAACCCGACCGCCAACGCCAGGTTGGTGAGGGGAAGTTCGAAGCCTCCATTTTGTGCCAGGGGGCCCTGCTTGCGGTGGACAGCCGAGGCAACCGCCATCGTGCCGGCGATGGCCAGCGGACCGAGCGGATCGCCGATGCCGGTGGCGGTCAAGACCCCCCCGCCGAGCTCGCTCGCCCCGGCGAGGACAGCCATGGCTTTGCCGGGGCGCATGCCCATCGAGTCGAACCCTGCCGCAGTCGCATCGAGGCCGTGGCCCCCGAACGAGCCGAAGAGCTTCTGGGCTCCGTGGACAGCCAGGTAACCCCCCAGTACGCAGCGAGAGGTGAGCAGACCGAGATGACGCATGTGATCGAGATACCTCCTGGGCGGGCCGACGTAGATCAGCGACAAACTGTTGGCTCCTTACAAAGCATCAGTCACCATACCAGCGTATGCTGACCAATGTGTCGGAGGAGGCCGAGCGGGGAGCATGTGAGGCGATCACCCGCGTGTTCGTCCTGCTCGGGAAGCGCTGGAGCGGTCTGATCATCGTCAGCCTCCTCGATGGTCCCGTCCGCTTCTCCGAGCTTGTGCGCCTCGTTCCCGGCCTCAGCGAACGCATGCTCGCTGAACGTCTCAGCGAGCTCACCGCCGCGGGCCTCGTCGAACGCGACGTCGAGGGGGGTCCTCCGGTGAGCGTCCGCTACGGGCTGACCGAACGAGGGGAGGCGTTGCGTCCGGCCCTGGCAGAGCTCGAACGATGGGGACAGGAGCAGCTGGTCCCCGCCCGGCTCCCAGCACCAGGGCCCAGCCTGCCGCCTGACCTTGTCCGGCTCGGGCGGGCTGGGCAACACAGAAAGAACGGAGGTGGCCGATGAGCGACGTCACCGGCTGGAGCACGAAGATCATCGAGGAGCTCCGCTTCGCGTCCAAGGCCGGTGCGGAAACCCACCCCGACTGGTCCCATAACTTGGTGGCATACCATGCGGTCACCGTCGAGGCGGGCACCGAGACGTATCGCGCCACTGTGGAACCGCTGGCTGATCCGCAACGACACGACGTCTACGAAGAGCAGGCGCGGCGTCCCCCGGGCTTCGCCGAGTACCGGCAGAAGACCGCACGGGCGATCCCGGTGGTGGAGCTGCGTCGGGCAGGTTGACCTGTAGCGGCCTTGGGGCTCGTTGCCGAGGTGCTGCTGTCCTCGACTCTGGAGTTTTCATAAGCTGACCGGTGCTCGAAGGGTGCAAGAACGCGAGCCGACGCGTCAAACGTTTGCCAGCGCAGGCAGAACCCGTTCGGCCATCAGCTCGAGCGGTCGCAGGGAGCCGATGTCGATCACGGTGCCGTGGGCGAGCTCGATGCCGAGGTCGGCGAGCTCGTGCAGGTGATCGATCGTCTCGCCGACCCGTTCCCCGTTCAGGCCGAGGTCGAACCTGGTCTGCACCGTCTTCTCGATCGCGGCGTAGTCCCGCCCCTCGCGTTCGCAATGCTCCCGGAGCACGTCGAGCTTATGGGCCAGCTCCGGGCTGTCGAAGAGGTTGCACGCGTCGGCGTAACGGGCCACCAACCGCAGCGTCTTGCGCTCGCCGGATCCCCCGATCAGGATCGGCGGATGTGGCCGGGTCAGCGGCTGGGGGCAATTCAGCGTGCGGGCCAGCCGGTAATGCCGGCCTTCGTAGGGGCCGTCGTCGTCGCTCCACATCTGCAGGCAGATCTGCAGCGCCTCCTCCAGGCGCTCGAAGCGTTCACCAGTCGGCGGGAACGGCAACCCAAGGCCCCGGGCCTCGTCCTCGTTCCAAGCCGCGCCAATACCGAGCATCGCCCTGCCGTTGGAGACGACGTCCAGGGTCGAGACCGCTTTGGCAAGCAGCCCGGGCTCGCGGTAGACGACGGCGCTGACGACCGTCAGCAGCTTCACCCGCTCGGTGCATCCCGCCAGGTAGCCGAGCGTCGTGTAGGACTCCAACATCTCCTGCTCGGGCGGGCCGATGTGATCGATCTGCCAGACATGGTCCATGACGCTGACCCGGTCGAAGCCGGCACGCTCGGCGGTCTGGGCGATCTCCACCAGCCGTCGCCCGAGCGCCGGAGGGCCGCCGGCCCAGGTGAAATCGGGAATGTGCAAGCCAAATCTCATCGTTCCTCCTCGGGGCGCCGATGATACGTAATCCCGGCGGCATCGACACAGAGGCCCGGAGCCAGGCCGACGAAGCGTTGCCCGTCCACATCGAAGCGGGTGCCTCGATGTCGGCGATATGCTCACTGGGCGCAGCGCTGGGTAGATCTTGCCCGAGGAGGTGGCGGTGTTCAAGTCGACCGGTCACGCCGTCGAGGACATCGCCGTCGAGGGAGTCGAAGAAGATGGCCAACGCCGAGAGGTAGAACTGTCCCGGCCCGACCTGACCACCAAAGTCGTCGGCTCCGTACCGCATCGAGCGGTCGGGCGCGCTGCCGGCCAGGGGTGTGCTGCCGACTAGCGGTGTGCTCCGGCGGGGCTGGTGTGGACGGTCGCTGCGGTGAGCCGGGCGACGTGGTCGAGGAGGTGGCGCTCGGCATGGTGGGCCAGGTCGTGCGCTTCGGTGACGGTGAGGGCAGGGTCGACGGTGGCGTCGAGCTCGGCTCGTAGGGTGTGACCGATCCAGCGAATGCGGATCTCGCGCACCTCGGCGATCCCCGGCACGCTGGTGACCGCGGCAGTGGCCAGGTCGACGAGGGCAGGGTCGACGGCGTCGAGGAG
>JAJYAB010000237.1 GCA_021779775.1 Actinomycetes bacterium | reverse complement strand
GGGTCCGCCGTGCCGGCAGCCGCCACCGGGTTCTGCTCGGGCGGCTCGTCGAGCGCGGCGACCAGTGCCACGGCATCGTCGAGGAGCGCGACCACATGGGGGAACGCGTCGCGGAAGAAGCCCGACACCCGGACCGTCACGTCGATCCGGGGCCGACCCAGCTCCGACAGGGCGATGACCTCGAGGCCCTCGACCCTCCCCGACTCCTCCGCCCACCGCGGCCGCACGCCGAGCAGGGCCAGCACCTCGGCGATGTCGTCGCCGGCTGTCCGCATGGCAGCCGTCCCCCACACCACCAGCGCCACATGCCCCGGCACGCGACCTTCCTCCGCCAGGTGCCGCTCCACCAGGCGATCGGCGAGCCCCATCCCCACCTGCCAGGCCAACGGAGACGGGACAGCTGTCGGGTCCACCGAGTAGAAGTTGCGGCCGGTGGGCAGCACGTGGGCCTGCCCACGCGACGGCGCCCCGCTCGGTCCCGGCGGGACGAACCCGCCGTGCAATGCCGTCATCACCGCGTCGACCTCGTCGGTGGTCCGGCGGAGGTTGGGTACCAGCCGCTCGCACACCCACGTGAGCACCTCGGCCTCCGCCCCGGCGCCCGACGACGGGGCCACCGTCCAACCTCGCTGCTGGCACCGCTGGAGCACCGTGCGGCACTCCTGCTCGACCGCGTCGACACCTCGGCGCGACCCGCCAGCCAGGTCGACCCCGAGGCGGTCGGCCACCGCCCGGCGAAGCGAAGGAACGCGGCCCTGCGGCAACCGGGTGAGGGCCAGCACCATCTCCAGCTCCTGCTCCCCTTCCGGCGCACGCCCGAGCACATGCAGGCCCCCGCGGATCTGGGCGTCCTTCAGCTCGCACAGGTAGCCGTCGACGTGGAGCAGCACGTCGTCGAACCCCGGGTCGGCGAACTGGGCATCGGCGGCGTCGCCGCTCAGGCCGAGATCCCGGTGGATCTCCGCCGCCACCAGGCACTCCCACACTTGGCGACGCACCGCCGGCAGCTTGGCCGGGTCGAGCGCGGCGACCTGTGCGTGCTCGTCGAGCAACGTCTCGAGGCGGGCCAGGTCGTCGTACGTGTCGGCCCGCGTGAGCGGCGGCACCAGGTGGTCGACCACTACGGCATGCGCCCGCCGCTTTGCCTGGGTGCCCTCACCTGGATCGTTGACGACAAAGGGGTAGACCAGCGGCATGCTGCCAAGGGCGGCGTCCGAGGCGCAGCCGGCGGACAGTCCCACGCCCTTGCCGGGAAGCCACTCGAGCGTCCCGTGCTTGCCCACGTGCACCACGGCATGCGCCCCCCAATGCTCGTCGAGCCACCGGTAGAACGCCAGGTAGTGGTGGGTGGGCGGCAGGTCGGGCGAGTGGTAGACGGCGATCGGGTCCTCGCCAAACCCGCGTGGCGGCTGCACCGCGACGACCACGCCACCCAGGTCGATGCCCGAGAAGACGAGGTCGGGCTCGCCGGCACACCGGTCCGCTACGGGTGCGACGTGGACGCTCCCGGGCGGCGGGCCCCACTGGCGCTCGACCCCCCGCCGCAGCGCCTCGGGCAGGCCGCCGAACCACTGGACGTAGTCGGCGCCGGGCATCTGTCCGACCGCCCGGCGCGCCTGTTCGGCCGTCAGCTGCTCCGCGTCGTAGGTCAACGTGTCAGCCAGCTCGGCCATCAGGGCGTCACCGTCGGCGGGGATCCGGTCGACAACCACCCCGGCCCCGCGCAACGCCGCCAGCAGCTCGAGCACCGAGGCCGGGGTGTCGAGCCCGACGGCGTTCCCGAGCCGGCTGCGGCGCGTCGGGTAGGCGGACAGCACCAGGGCCACCCGCCGCTCGCCGGCCGGAACGTGGCGGAGCCTCGCCAGCCGGGCCGCCAGCTCGGCGACCCGTCGGGTCCGATCGGCGACGGTGCGGTAGGCGGTCACCACGGTGCCGAGCTCGTCGCCGTCGTCGACCACTTCCTTAAAGGAGAACGGCACCGATACGATCCGGCCGTCGAACTCGGGGATAGCCACCGACATGGCTACGTCCATCGGCCCCAGGCCGGCAGCGGAGGCGGCGAAGACCTCCGACGACACGGTGGCGCACACCGCCTGCACGACGGGGACCCCCAGCTCCGCCAAGGCACCGGCGTCCCAGGTCTCGCTCGCCTCGTCGAGCGCTCCGGCGGCCCACGTGGTGGTCACCACGGCGTCCACGCCGGCTTCGGCCAGCAGGTCGACAGCCGGCGAGCGGCCGGTGTGGCGAGAGGCTCCCACGGCCCCGGCGCCTGCGCCCGCCGGCAGCGGCTCGGGGCGAAGCGAGTAGGTGAAGACGGGGACCGGGTCGACCCCGGCGTCGCGCAGCGCGGCGCACAGGTCCTCGACGAACCGGGTGTTGCCGGCCAGCACGTGCGCCCGGTAGAAGACCACACCGACCGCCGGCCGCCCGGGCACTCGCCCCGGCTGGCCGAGCACGCCGTGGTCTGGTACCTCGATCGGGGGATCGAACCCGAACCCTTCCACCAGCACGGTTTCAGGCAGCACGGTTTCGGGCAGCACGGTTTCAGGCAGCACGGTTTCGGGCAGCACGGTTTCGGGCAGCACGGTGTCAGCGAGGAACCGCAGCAGGTGCTCCAGGTTGGCTGCGCCACCTTGGACCAGGTAGGCGGCAGCCTGGGCCACCATGGCGGCCGGCACGGTGGAGGCGGCCGCCAGCTCGGCGTCTGGCACCGCCTCCCCCCCGCACGCCACCAGAGGGACCCCCAGAGCTGCACACGCCGTGCGGAGGTCGGCGAACGGCTGCTCCCATGCCAGCCGGCCACCGAGCAGGCGGACCACCACGAGGCGTACCCCGTCGAGCTGTGGTGCGCCCGCCAGGGACGACGGGTTGGCTGCCCGGACCGGGGGGAAGCCGGGAGGAAGGCCCTCGACAGCGACCCGCAGCGCCAGCAGGTCGGTGTCGGCGTTCGACAGGAAGAGGATCATCGGACGGGCGGTGCGCTGGTGGTCGCCCCGGCGGCCACCAGGGCGGCAAGCCGGTCCGTGTCGAGGTGCTCGGCGAGCGCGTCGGCCAGCCGGTCGATCCGCCACATCCGAGCCGCTGCGAAGGACACCGCCGACGGGTGGCGCACCGCCGAGTGCCGGGCTGCCACCTCGCTCAGCAACGCCCCGCGGAAGCTGTCGCCCTGCAGCAGCCCGTGCAGCGACGTGCCGTACACGCCCCGCCGCCGGTCGGCCATGCCGTCGCCGCCGGTCCCCCACCGGTCGTCGAGCCGGATCCAGGGGGACGTGCCCGCCTGCGGGTGGAGGCGTCCGTGGCGGATGTCGTAGCCGGCGACCTCCACGCCGTCGACGGTGCCCCGGCGCCATCGGGTGAGCTTGTGGCGACGGAAGACCGTGTCGACCGGCAGCAGGCCGAGCCCCGCGACCTCTGCCTCCCCGGACTCCACCCCGTCGACGATACGACGCCCCAGCATCTGGTAGCCGCCGCAGATGCCGAGCACCATCGGACCGCCACCTGAGCGGTCGGCCACCAGACGCTCGATGGCAGCCGCCATGCCGCTGCGGCGCAGCCAGCCCAGGTCGTCCACCGTCGCCTTGGTGCCTGGCAGCACCAGCAGGTCGGGGCGACCGAGCGTATGCGGCGACCGGGAGAGGCGCACCGACACGTCCGGCTCGAGTGCCAGCGCGTCGAGGTCCGTGGCGTTGGACAGCCTCGGCAGGCGGACCACCGCCACGTCGATCGTGGGACCGGGCGGGTCGGCGACCGAGCCGGGCGGGTCGGCGACCGAGCCGGGCGCCCCGCAGCTCCCGACGGCGACGGACGGGTCAGGGCCGTCGAGGGCCAGAGAGTCCTCGGCGTCGAGGCCGAGCCCTTCCAGGTAGGGCACCACCCCGAGCACCGGGACGCCGGTCCGGCGCGCCAGCGTGTCGAGCCCTGGCGCGAGCAGCCCCGGGTCACCCCGGAACTTGTTGACGACGAACCCCGCCACCAGCGGGCGCAGCTCGTCGGGCAGCAGCGCCACCGTGCCGAACAGCGACGCGAACACGCCGCCGCGGTCGATGTCGCCCACCACCACGGCC
>JAJYAB010000236.1 GCA_021779775.1 Actinomycetes bacterium | reverse complement strand
CGCTGCTCATACCGGAGAGCTTCCTGCGGCGCGAGGCGGAGCATGTCGAAGGGTTCAGTCCTGAGCTGGCGGTCGTCACCCACGGCGGCGGAAGGGAGCTCGAGGAGCCCGTCGTCGTCCGACCGACCAGCGAGACGATCATCAACTCCTACTTCGCCAAGTGGGTGCAGAGCTATCGCGACCTTCCCATGATCCTGAACCAGTGGGCCAACGTGGTCCGCTGGGAGCTGCGGCCGAGGTTGTTCCTCCGGACGACCGAATTCCTGTGGCAGGAAGGGCACACGGCACATGTGTCGGCGGCCGACGCCCACGCCTACGCCCTGCGGATCCTGCAGGACGTGTACCACGACATGATGGTCGAGGTGCTGGCCACCCCGGTGCTGCTCGGCCGTAAGACCGCCGCCGAGCGGTTCGCCGGCGCCACGACCACCTGGACCTGCGAAGGCATGATGCGTGACGGCAAGGCGCTGCAGATGGCCACCAGCCACGAGCTCGGTCAGAATTTCGCGCGGGTGTTCGACATCGTGTACTCCGACCGCGACGGCGCACGGGTGCACGTTTGGCAGACGTCGTGGGGCGCGTCGACCCGGCTGTTGGGGGCACTCGTCATGACCCACGGGGACGACGCGGGGTTGTGCCTGCCACCGGGTGTGGCGCCCATCCAGGTGGTCGTCCTGCTGGTGCGCGCAGAAGACGGTGCAGGCGAGCGGGCAGAAGCATTGGCCGGCGAACTGCGAGCGGCTGGTGTACGTGTGGAATTCGATGCGCACACCGACGTGTCGTTCGGTCGCCGGGTGGTCGGGTGGGAGCTCAAGGGGGTGCCGGTGCGTGTCGAGGTCGGGCCGCGCGATCTTGCCGCCGGCGTGGTGACCGTGGCCCGCCGGGACACCGGTGAGAAGTCGACGGTGCCGCTCGGTGCCGTGGCCGTCGAGGTGGGACAGCTCCTGCACCGTGTGCAGGCGGCGCTGCTGGAGGGAGCGGCCCGCCGCCGCCGCCAATGCACGGTGGTGGTGGGCACCGTGGAGCAGGCCATCGAGGCCGCCCGGACCGGGTTCGCCATCGTGCCCTGGCGGGTGCTGGCGGACGGTGGAGAGGCTCGGCTCGCGCAGGCCGGTGTGTCGGTGCGGTGCCTGCAACGTCCCGACGGGTCCCTGCCCGGTCCGGATCCCCTCGACCCTGTCGCCGGGGAGGCCGACGATGGCGACCTGGTCGCCGTGGTCGGCCGGGCGTACTGACCCCGGTGCCTGCCACAGGACCGTTGCAGCGGTTCTACGAGGATCCGGCGACGAGGCTCAGCTCTGGCTCCGAGCGGGCCCAGCGGCAGGCGACGATGCTCGCCGAGCTCGCGGCGTCGGCCCGCCGCCCGCTGACCGTCGTCGACGTCGGCTGCGGCGACGGGATGGCCACCGCCGTCGCCATCGCGACCTGTGCAGCGGCTCCGGGCGCACCGGCGCGGTTCGTGGGTGTGGACTGGTCGGTCGCCGGCGTGACCGCGGCGCGCGCCCGGCAGGTGGTCGCCGTGCGCGGCTCGGTAGACCCTCCAGGGCTGCCGATCGGCTCGGCCACGGTCGACGTGGTGGTCATGAGCGAGATCATCGAGCACCTGGTCGACACCGACGGTGCGCTGGCGGAAGCTCGGAGGATCCTCGTTCCCGGTGGCACGCTCCTGCTGTCGACCCCCAACCTCGCTGCCTGGTTCAACCGCGGGCTGCTCGCCGTGGGGGTGCAGCCCCTGTTCACCGAGGTGTCGATGGCCGGGATCTTCGGCCGCCCCGGCAAGGAGGTGGTGGGTCACCTCCGGCTCTTCACCCGCCGCGCGGCGGTCGGGTTGCTGCGGTCCAGCGGGTTCGTCGACGTGTCGGTGGCCGGCGCCCCCTACCACGACGTCCCGCGTCCACTGCGTCCGCTTGACCGGTTCCTCTGCCACTTTCCCGGTCTCAGCTCGATCCTGCTCGTCACCGCCCGAACCCCGCACTGATCATCGACCACCGTGGCGACGACGGGCGGCTGCTGCCGCGGCGAAGATCTGGTCGGCGAGCTCGTCGCGTGCGCTCTGGAACCGCTGCTCGAGCGCGAGCAGGACTCCGAACAGCTCGCAGGCGTCCAACGGCGGGAGGACCTCCGGAGCCACCCCGTCGAGGATTGCCTGGAGGTTGCGCTCCAACATGGCTACGACCCGGGGGTCGTCCGTCTGCTCCTCCATAGCGCCGACCTTCGCGCGTCGCTGTGTCATCCGGCCCGGTCGGCTGCCGGTCAGGTCCCGTGCCACAGTGCACACCCATGAGCTCCACCCGACCGGAGGCCGTCGCCCGGGGAGCCCGGTGGCGCCAGGCGGCCCACCCGGACGTGCCCGCAGCGCTGTTCGGCACCGTCGTCGGCCTGGCCGTCTGCCTGCCGTTCCTCGGCGGGGGACGCCTGTTCCTGCTCGACTGGGTGCCCGGGCCGAACCAGCCGCTCCTCGGATCGGCGGGTCGCGGGCTCAGCGGGCTCACGACGGGCGTGCCGAGCCAGGTGCTCTTCGGGCTCGTCGACCACGCGTTGGGGAGCGTCGGCTCGTGGCTTCCGCTGCTCTTGTACTTCCCGGTGGCGGCAGTCGCCATCGGCCGCCTGACCGGCGGCTCGACCGTCGCCCGCCTTGCTGCCGCCTCGCTCTATCTCGTGAACCCCTTCGTGTTCAACCGGGTCTTCGCCGGGCACCTCGCGCTGCTGGTGGGGGACGCGCTGATGCCGCTGGCCATCCGCTCGGCCATCGATGCCACGCGTCGAACCGGGGTGCAGCGGCTGGCGCCGGCGCTGTGGTGGGCGGTGCTGACCGCCTTCAGCCCCCACTTCGCTTGGATCTACGGTGCCGCCGTGGTCGCCGTGGCAGTCACGCAACGGCCCTGGCGGTGGCGGGCGCTGGGCTGGGTGCTGGTCGTAACGGCAGCATTTGCCGTGACGACCCTGTACGTCCTGCTTCCCCACGCCGTCACCCCGCTGCCGGTGACCGTCGGGAGGAGCAGCCTCGACATCTTCCGCACCACAGGCGACCCCCACTTCGGGCTGCTGGTCAACGTGCTCGGCATGTACGGGTTCTGGCGGCTCGGGCCGGGGCCACGTCTGCCGAAGTCGGTCGTCACCGGCTGGCCCCTGCTGCTGGCCGCCATCCTGCTGGTGGTGGTCCTCGGGGCGCGTGCGGCGTGGCGCGGCGGTCCCGGTCCCGGCCGCCTGCCTGGGGGCGTCGTCGCGCCGGAGGCGCCCGGCGAAAGCGACCGGCGCCGGCGGCTCGTCCCGGTCCTCGTGGTCGTCGGTGTCCTGGCGTTCCTGCTCGCCCTCGGTGACCAGGGGCCGACCGGAGCGCTGTTCCGGTGGGCGTACTTCCACGTGCCCTTCTTCCAGGTGATGCGCGAGCCGCAGAAGTTCGTCGGGCTGCTCACGCTGTCGTACGCGGTGCTGTTCGGCTGGGGTGTCGAGGCCCTGGCCGGGTCGGGGGCCGAGCGCGAGCGACGTCGGCCGCCCGCCCGGCGGCTGGCTGGCGGTGTCGTGGCCGGGCTGCTGGGTGTGGCGCTGCCACTCGCCTACACACCGACGCTGCCCGACGGTTTGGCGGGCCAGGTCACCTCGAGCACCATCCCGGCCTCGTGGACCCGGGCCAACCAGGCGATGGGCTCCGGCCAAGGGGCGGTCCTGTTCCTGCCCTGGCACCTCTACCTGGCCTTCCCCTTCACCGGTGGGCGCGTGATCGCCAACCCGGCGCCGACCTGGTTCTCGCGGCCGGTGATCTCCGGCGACAACCTGGAGGCCGGGGGGCTCGAGACCGACTCGTCGTCGCTCCGTTCCGCCTACCTGGCCAGCCTCTACGCGCGAGGACCGGGCATCGGCGACTTCGGTGCCCTGATCGCGCCGCTGGGTGTGCGCTACGTGGTGCTGGCGCAGACGGTGGACTGGATGAGCTACGGCTGGCTTTCCCACCAGAGGGACCTGCGCCTGGTCGACGCCGGTGCCGGCATCGAGGTGTGGGAGAACGAGGCCTACGACGGCCTCGGCGCCCGGCTGGCCGCCCTGCCGGCCCCGGGCGCCACAGCGGGCG
>JAJYAB010000235.1 GCA_021779775.1 Actinomycetes bacterium | reverse complement strand
GACGTGCTGGAATTCCACCACGGCGAAGAGCCCTTCCGAAAGGTCGAGGGTCATGCCGTTGCGCAGGTCGTTGGTGGTGACAGCCATCAGGCGGCGACATCCTTGGGGAAGCGGGTGAGGGGCAGGCAGCCATCGTCGGTGACCACCACGGTGTCCTCCACCCGGACCCCGCCGATGCCAGCCAGGTACACCCCGGGCTCGACGGTGACGACGATGCCGGGCGCCAGGATAGCAGTCGAGCCGGGACCGACCGAGGGCGCTTCGTGAATGTCCAGGCCGACGCCATGACCGGTCCCGTGCTCGAAGTGCTCGGCCCAGCCGGCCTCGGCGATCACGTGGCGGCACACCTGGTCGACGGTCCCGCACGTCACCCCTGACCGCACGGCTGCCACACCGGCGGCCTGCGCCTCCCCCACGACGGCGAACATACGGCCCAGCCCGCCGGCCGGCGCTCCGCCCACGCAGAAGGTCCGGGTCATGTCGGATCGATAACCCTCGAGGATGGCGCCGAAGTCGACCACCACCGGGTCGCCGAGCCTGATGGCCCTGTCGGTGGGCCGGGCGTGGGGCTTGGCTGCGTTCGGGCCTGACGCCACGATGGTCTCGAACGCCCGGTCCTCTGCCCCGATCCGGCGCATGGCCCCGTCGAGCGCCAGCGCGACCTCCGCCTCGCTCCGGCCCTCGCCCAACATGGGGAGCACTTCGCCGAGCGCCTCGTCGGCGATGGAGGCAGCCCGCCGCATCCGGTCGATCTCGCCGGCATCCTTCACCTGGCGCAACCCTTCGACGACTCCGGCGGTAGCCACGAGGTCCATGCCGAACGCGGTGGCCCAGCGACGCTGTGCTCCCCAGGTGACATCCTCGGCCTCGAGCCCCAGGCGTGGCGATCCTCCGGCGGCGGCCACGAGGGCGTCGCGCTGGCGCTCGCGCCCACCCACCACCAGCTCGATCGCACCGGCCAGACCGGCCGCCGCCACCTGCTCCGCCGCCTGGGCTCGATAGCGCCCGTCCGTCGCCAGCATCGCCCGATCGGCACTAACCAGCAGCACTCCGGCGGAGCCGGCGAACCCCGTCAGGTACCGGACGTTGGGAAGCGACGTGACGAGGAGCGCGTCCACCGCAGCCCCGTCGATGCGCGGGCGCAGCCGCTCGAGGCGGCTGGTCACGTCCATCGGCGCCAGGTGGTCGGTCACGCGGAGCCTTCCAGCAGCCGGGCCACGGCCTGCATGGCCAAGCGGTAGCCGAGCCCGCCGAAGCCGGCGATGGTGCCGTCGGCCGCCGGTGCCACCACCGACAGGTGGCGCCACTCCTCGCGCGCTCCAGGATTCGTGAGATGGAGCTCGATGACGAACCCGTCGAAGGCTGCCAACGCGTCGTGCAGCGACCAGGAGTAGTGGGTCAAGGCTCCGGCGTTGACGACGATCGCCGCCGCCCGACCCCGGGAACCATGGACCGCCTCGACGAGCGCGCCCTCGTGGTTCGACTGGTGATGCTCCACCACCAGCCCGCAGGTCGCCGCCTCTTCGGCAGCGGCCGCTACGTGGTCGGCCAGGGTCGCGCTGCCGTACAGCTCGGGCTGACGGTCGCCCAGCAGGTCGAGGTTCGGCCCCGACAGGAGCACCACCAGCGGTCCCTGGTCGGTCATGGAGGGGTCGGTCATGGACGGCATCCCATGGCCGTCAGGGTAGCCAGCACGTCCGCTGCAGCCACCCCCGCCACGGGCTCGACGCCTCGGGGGCCGTCCAGGACGAACGTCAGGTCGTGGTGGGACTTCTTGTCGCGCGCCATGAAGCGCAGGAGCTCGTCCGCCGACATCCCTGCGGGCAGATCGCCGGACAGGTCGAAGCCGGCGACCACCGAGCGATGCCGCTGCACCCGATCGGCGTCGATCCGACCCAGCCGCCGGGCCAGCTCGGCGGCGAACACCAGCCCGACGGCAACCGCTTCGCCGTGGCGGATGTCGAGCCGGTCGCCGGAGCCGAACCCGACGGCCTCTAGGGCGTGGGCCAGCGTGTGGCCGTAGTTCAGGACCATTCGACCGGCGCCCTCGCGCTCGTCTGCCGCCACCACGGTCGCCTTCACGGCGACACAGCGGGCGACCTGCTCGCCGATCGGGAGCGTGGCGAGGTCGGATCCGCCGCCCTCGCCCGGTGGCGCGAGGAATGCGTACTTCGCCATCTCCCCTCGCCCCGACGCCCACTCGCGACGGGGGAGGGTGTCGAGGGTGTCGGTGTCGCAGAGCACGGCGGCTGGCTGCCAGAAGGCCCCGACGAGGTTCTTGCCCTCGGGGAGGTTCACCCCGGTCTTGCCACCCACCGCAGCATCGATCTGGGCGAGCAGCGACGTGGCGACGTTGACGTACGCCACCCCCCGGTGGAAGCAGGCCGCGGCAAACCCGGCGAGGTCGGTCACGACGCCGCCGCCCACGGCCACCACCACGTCGCGACGCGACAGCCCCGCGGCGGCGAACCCCCGGCACAGGCGCTCGACCTGCGCCATCGACTTGGCCTGCTCTCCGTCGGGGACGAAGAGCTGCACGCTCGGCACCCCGGGATCGACATCGATGCCGAGATGCCTTTGGGTGACGATGACCGCCCGGCGGATCCCGGACGGCAGCACCTGGGCCAGCAGATGCCGAGCCCCGCTGCCCACCACGACCTTGTAGCGGCGCTCCCCCAGCTCGACGGGGACGGTGATCATGACGGCTACCTGGGCAGCGCTGGCATGGTCGCCAGGACACGGTCGGCAACAGCCGGGGCGTCCAACTGGTCGACGTCCACCACGATGTCCGCCACCGCTGCGTACAGCGGTCGGCGCACGGCGTCCAGCTCGTGCAGCACCCCCAGGGGATCACCGTCCAGCAGCGGCCGATGGCTCCCGCCGTCACCCACCCGCTCCGCCAGGGTCTCCACCGCCGCCCGGAGCCAGACGACAACACCCGAGCGCCGCATGAGCGCTCGGTTGGAGGCGTCGAGCACCGCACCGCCCGCCACCGACACGACGACCGGCCGGTCCCCGGTCAACGCCTCGGCCAGCGCGCGCTTCTCCTCAGTCCGGAACGCCGCCACTCCTGCCGCCTCCCAGATCTGGGCCACGGTCCGGCCGGTGCTCGCCTCTACCATGGCGTCGGAGTCGGCAAGCTCCCAGCCGAGCCGGCCGGCCAGGCACCGGCCCACGGTCGTCTTACCGGCACCCATCATGCCGACCAGCAGCAGGCGGGCGGGAGCGCCATCATGCATCGGCGGATGGATCGCCAGCCGCTGGCGCCGGTGCGCCCGGCGCGGGGCCGCCGGGTGCCGCCGACGGCGTGCCGCCGAGCGCCGCCAGGAACCCGTCACGGTTGCGGACGACCTCGGCGACGGAGTCGCCACCGAACTTCCGCATGGCCTCGCCGGCGAGAACCAGCGCGGTCATCGTCTCTGCCACCACACCCATCGCCGGCACCGCGGTGACGTCCGTCCGCTCCTTGAACGACACCGCCGGCTCCTTCGTCACCATGTCCACGGTGCCGAGGACCGGGCGGTTCAGCGTGGCGAGAGGCTTCATGCCGGCACGAGCCACGACGAGCCCCCCGGTCGACATGCCGCCCTCGATGCCCCCGGCCCGGGCGGTGACCCGCTGGTACTCACCGATGTCGGCGTCCCAGGTGATGGCGTCGTGGGCGTGCGAGCCACGCAGCGAGGACACCGACGCACCCTCGCCGATCTCCACGTGCTTCACCGCCTGGATGCTCATCAAGGCTTGCGCCAGCAGCGCGTCGAGCCGGCGGTCCCAGTGCACATGGCTGCCGAGCCCGACCGGGACACCGTAGGCCAGGACCTCGACCACGCCGCCGAGCGAGTCCCCGTCCTTGGCTGCCGCCTTGACCGCCGCCACCATGCGGACTTCGGCCTCCGAGTCGAAGCAGCGCACCGGCGAGGCGTCCACCTGGTCGAGATCCCCTGGCCCGGGACGCCGATCGACGGAGGCGGTCTCGGTCCCCATGGCCACCACATGGCTGACGATGCGCACGCCGAGCTGCGCCAGGAGCGCCTTGGCCAGGACGCCGGCAGCCACCCGGGCGGCCGTCTCGCGCGC
>JAJYAB010000234.1 GCA_021779775.1 Actinomycetes bacterium | reverse complement strand
CTCGACCAGTCGTTCCCCTATGTGATGCTGTTCACCGGAGACAGCCTCGAGCCGAGCCACCGGCGTCGCCGATCCCTGGCCGTCGAGCCGATGTCCTGCCCGCCCGACGCGATGCGCTCGGGCAAGGATCTTGTCCTGCTCGAGCCGGGGGTCGGGTGGCGAGGGACCTGGGGCATCTCACCGCGCTGAGCGCATGTTGGCCCCGAGTGCCTGCCCACCCCCGAGTGCCTGCCCACCACCGAGTGCCTGCCCACCACCGAGTGCCTGCCCACCACCGAGTGCCTGCCCACCACCGAGTGCCCGGCCGCCCAGCAGATGGCCGAACGTGTCCCCGTCGACTGGACGGGCGAAGTAGAAGCCCTGGGCGTACCGGCACCCGCGAGCGAGCAGTGCATCGGCTTGCGTGGCGTGCTCGATGCCTTCAGCTACCACGTCGAGGTCGAAGGCCGTGGCGACGTCGATGACCGCGCCGATGACCGCGTCGTTGCGAGTGCCGAGCCCGTCGATGAAGGACTTGTCGATCTTGACGACGTCGACCGGCAGGCGGGACAGGGAATTCAGCGACGAGAACCCGGTGCCGAAGTCGTCGAGGGCGATCCGGACGCCGAGCGTCTTCAGGGTGTCGAGGCGCCGGATGGCTTCGGCCATGTCGGTGATGAAGAAGCTCTCGGTGATCTCGAGCAGCAGCGACTGGGGCGCCAGCCCCGAGGACTCGAGCACTGACAACACGTCGGCGATCAGCTGGTCGTGCTCGAGCTGGCGGCTCGACACGTTGACGCCGATCGAGAACGTGCCGAGCCCGGGTCGCTCGCGCATCCAGGCCGCCGCCTGGTGACACGCCTCGCCGAGCACGAACCTGCCGATCGGCAGGATCATGCCCGTCTCCTCGGCGATGGGGATGAAGGCCAGGGGTGGTACGAGCCCCCGGTGCGGGTGCATCCACCGCAGCAAGGCCTCGGCACCGACGATCCGACCGTCATCGAGCGCGACCACCGGCTGGAACATCACGAAGAGCTCGCGCTCGGGCAAGGCGCGGTGGAGCGAAGACTCGATGTCGAGCCGCTCCTCGGCTCGGGCGACCAACGTGGCGTCGAACAGCTCGACCCGAGCGCGCCCGCGCTGCTTGGCGTGGTACATCGCTGCATCGGCGTTGCGGAGCACCTCGTCTGCCCGGTCGCCATGCCCGCCGAAGGCGATGCCCACGCTGGCCGTGACGTAGCGTTCCACCCCGTCGACGACGAAGGGCTGGTCGAACGCCGACAGCACCGTCCATGCGTTGGCCACGGCGTCCTGGCGTTCCGGCAGGCCGGACGACAGCACGGCGAACTCGTCACCGCCGAACCGGGCGACGACATCCGCTGGTCGGGCGGCACCGGCGATCCTCCGTGCGATGTCGACGATGAGCTCGTCGCCGGTCGTGTGCCCGCGTGTGTCGTTGACATGCTTGAAGTGGTCGACATCGAGGAAGGACACCACGACGGGTGGACCGCCGGCGGCCAGCGAGCCGAGGGCTTCGCGCAGCAGGCCGAGAAAGTGGGAGCGGTTGGGAAGCCCGGTCAGGTGGTCGTGGGTCGCCTGGTGGGCCAAGCGCTGCTCGAGCTGCCGTCGTTCGGTGACGTCGCGGACCGTGGTCGTGACGAACACTCCTTCCGGGGTGGCTACCGCCCCCAGCATGACCTCCACCGGGAACACCCGCCCGTCTCGTGCCAGCGCGTGCCACTCGGAGCTGACGCCGATGACCGTGCTGCGGAGGTCGCCGGCCGTCGATCGGTGGTGGCGATCCAGCTCGCGGTGCTGGCTCTCTGGGACCAGCACCGCGACGTCCTGGCCGATCAGCTCCGCCGCGGTGTACCCGTAGAGCCGCTCGGCCTGGTGGTTGACCTCGACGATCCGTCCGTCGGGCCCGGAGACGACCATGGCGTCGGGCGCCGACTCGACCAGCGACCGGAAGTGGTCGGCATCGCGCTGCTCATGCCGGAGCCGCCGGCTGCTCTCGATGGCACGACCGGCGTGGCCCGCCAGCAGCTCGAACGCCGCCACCTCCTCGACGCTCGTCGCGCGGGCAACACGGGTGCCTCCGGTGAGCACAGCGGCCATCTCGCCGTCGACCCATATCGGCGAGCCGACCACGGTGTGGAGACCTTCGGCCACCAGCGTGGGGACGGAATCACCCTGCTCGGCGTACCGATCCTCTACCACCGTTCCCCGCCGTCGGCGGACCCGGCCGGTCACACCGAGCTCGCCGTGCTCGCTCCTGAGCGCACCTTGCAGGAACGCGTCCGGCAGGCCGCGCGGATGGAGGACCTCGTACTCCGGCCCGCCGCCGACGAATCGGCAGACGGCGGCCGACTCGAACCCCAGGGCGACGATGCTCTCGACCGACCAGCGCAGAGTGGCGTCCTCGTCGAGCGCGGACACGTCGCGCCCGAGACCCGCTACCCGGCTCCACAGCTGGGCACGTTGCGTCGCGTCGTCGTTGGCCAGCCGGTGCAACCGCAGCTCGCGAAGCAGCTCCGTAGACAGCCGATCGGCCGCCCACGCTGTCGTTGCCAGCGCCCCGAGGCGCAGGAAGAGCGTGGCAGCACCGATCTGCCAGCCCGTCGCCGCCAGGACAGCGACATACGCTGCGCCCATCAGGCTGGTCAACGTCAGGCGTGCCGAGCGAGGATAGCTTCCACTGGCCAGGAACACCGATAGCAGCAGGTAGACGAGGTACAGGTCGGAGTGGGTTCCACCGGTGACAGCGATCCCGATGCTGACCGCCGCGATGTCCGCTACCGACCACATGTAGAGCGTCGGCATGACGAGGTTCCGACGCCCGAGCTGCTCCCACGGGAGCAACGCCACCGCTACTGTGCCGGCTGCCGCTGCGGCCATGACGAGCGCGAAGGGCATGGCGTCGAGCGAGGGCTGGCCTGGCAGCAATGCGTAGACGACGAGGATGCCCAGCACGAGGACAGTCTCCAAGATGCCGCCGCGAACAGAGTGGATCCGGAGATCGGTCAATGCCTGAGGCCAGCCGGGGTCGGTTCCGTCGTGCGACTCGCCGGCTGGTCTGCGGGCCATCCGGTTGCAGGGCCGTGGAAGATCCGGTGAACGCTCCCCCGGGTGCGGCATAGGCCGCGTGTGGATCACGCCCACAAGCGCCAGCGTAGTGCGGTAGCCGCGCATTGCCCAGATTTTGTTGTCGCTGAAGCGGGGCCGCCCGTGCCGCCGAGCCGGCCGGCGGCTAGAGACGGCGGAACAGAGGCGGTGAGCAGAGGCCGGAACGTGGAGACCTCTGTGGTGCGCCCCTCGGGATTCGAACCCGAAACCTGCGGATTAAGAGTCCGTTGCTCTGCCGTTGAGCTAGAGGCGCGCCAGCCATCCTAGGGCAACGACCGGGATCGCCGGGGCTGTAGGAGCGCCGGCATATGGCGCCGAAGCGCTCGGGGTGACCGAGGGGACTTGAACCCCCGACCTCCAGGGCCACAACCTGGCGCTCTAACCAACTGAGCTACGGCCACCGTGATGGGCACCAGCATGGCACATCGCATCGCCGGCTCCGGACGGCGCGCCGCTATCGTGGGTGCCGTGGTGACCTGCGCAGAGACCTGCGCACCACTGCCTCCGTAGCTCAACTGGATCAGAGCGGGTGGCTTCTACCCACCAGGTTGCGGGTTCGAGTCCTGCCGGGGGCGCCGACGAGGTCTTCACGTCCGGCTTCGCCACGACCTACCTTGGCAAGGGCCGCCTCGTCTATGTCGAGGGTCGGCTCCCAGGGCCGCCAGTGGCAGGCCACCGACGACAGCTCTCGACGTGCCGTTGAGATCGTCGCCAGCAGGTTCCAGGTGTTTCCCCCGTATCTTGGCGGGCCGGTCAGCTCTTGCCGGGCCGGTCAGCGGGCCTGCCTGCCAGGAGATGGCTGGGCCTTCCATCAGGGGTATGAGGTGCGCATCGTGGGAGTCCAGGGGCACCAAGCACCCTGCGGCACGAAGAACACTGCCATCGGATGCAACGTCGCCGGGACGTAGACTGCATGTCGTGACTCGGGTGGTGGCGGTGGCCAACCAGAAGGGGGGTGTCGCCAAGACCACGACAGT
>JAJYAB010000233.1 GCA_021779775.1 Actinomycetes bacterium | reverse complement strand
GATACGCCGATCTTGACATCTACAGCGACCCTACGCTGGGGGTGTGACGGTCGGAGCTCCGCCCCGAACTCGCTCGACCCCATGGCTGAAACCAGGGGCTTGCGCTCGCAGACCGGTCACAGTCCGCCGCAGTCGCCGGGGACGCCGCACAGGTGCGGCCGCCGGCGCGGTAGCGTTGGCCGCGGAGCACGAATCCTCCACACGAATCCTCTACCGGAACCTCCTCGAACGCAGAACCTCCTCGAACGCAGAACCTCCTCGAACGCAGAACCTCCTCGAACCGGGAACCACTGGCGCATGCTGCTCGACGACATCAACCGGCCTTCGGACCTTCGCACGCTCGACGAGGAGCAGCTGACCGAGCTGGCCACAGAGATCCGGGCGTTCATCGTCGACGCGGTGACCACCACGGGTGGCCACCTCGGATCCAACCTCGGTGCGGTCGAGCTGACGCTGGCCCTTCACCGGGTGTTCGACTTCCCCGACGACGTCCTCTTGTGGGACACGGGTCACCAGACCTACACCCACAAGCTGGTCACGGGCCGCCGGCATCGCTTTGCGGAGCTCCGTCAACCCGGGGGTCTGTCGGGCTACCCGTCGCGGTCCGAGTCGCCCCATGACTGGATCGAGAACAGCCACGCCTCCACAGCACTCAGCTACGCCCATGGCATCGCCATGGGCCTCGCGCTCCGCGGCCACGGCGGCCGCCGGGTGGTGGCAGTCCTGGGCGACGGGTCGCTGACCGGCGGCATGGCCTACGAGGCACTGAACAACCTGGGCCACGCCGGAACCCGGGTGACCATCGTGCTCAACGACAACGGGCGCTCCTATGCGCCCACGGTGAGCATGGTGTCGGCCGGCCTCACCCACCTCCGGCTCAACCCGTCCTACGTCCACGCCAGGCAGCAGCTCCGCGACACCATCCGCAGGATCCCCGCGGTCGGCGGGTTGGCCTACTCCGGGGTGCACGGGCTCACGAACGCGCTGCGCGAGATCGTCACCCCGCACCAGTTCTTCGAAGCGCTCGGCATCCGCTATGCCGGCCCGATCGACGGGCACGACATCGCCGGCATGGAGCAGGCGTTCGCCAACGCCAAGGAGTGGGAAGGGCCGATCCTGGTCCACGTCCTCACACAGAAGGGCCGGGGCTACGCACCCGCCGAGGAAGACGAGGTGCAGCGCCTCCACGACTTTAAGGTGCGTCCGGCGGTAGCGGCGCCGGTCGACACCGTCGCACCGGTGTCCTACACCGACGCCTTCACCCGGGCCATCCTGCACGCCGCGGAGACCCGGGACGACGTGGTGGCCATCACCGCTGCCATGCCCGGCCCGACAGGGCTGCTGCCGCTGCAGGCCACCTATCCCGACCGGTTCCTCGACGTGGGCATCGCGGAGCAGCACGCCGTGACCGCTGCAGCCGGCATGGCGATGGCCGGCCTGCGACCGGTGGTCGCCGTCTACTCCACCTTCTTCAGCCGCGCCTTCGACCAGGCGAACCTCGACGTGGGCCTGCATGGCCTGCCGGTGGTGTTCGTCCTCGACCGGGCTGGCATCACCGGCGACGACGGACCCAGCCACCATGGCGTGCTCGACCTCGCCCTGACGCTCTCCATCCCTGGCACCACCGTGATGGCCCCGTCGTCGGCGCAGGAGGTTGGCGTCATGCTCGAGACGGCGCTCGACCTGCCGGGGCCGTCGGCCATCCGCTTCCCGAAGACCCCCGCCCGGCAAGCCGCCGAAGGCCAGGTGGGCTCCGGCCTGCACGCCCGACTGGTCCGCCAGGGCGATGGAACCGTCTGCCTGCTCGCCGTGGGCAAGCTGCTGCAAGCCGCCGAGGATGCAGCAGAGAAGCTGGCGGTCGACGGCATCGAGTCCACGGTGTGGGACGTGCGGGTGGTGGCGCCTCCGGATCCGGCCATGCTGGCCGACGCCGCGGCCCACGGTCTGGTGGTCACGGTGGAGGACGGTGTTGCCGCAGGCGGTGCGGGCTCGTTCTTGGTCGACGCCATGCGGGCCTTGCCCGACCTGGCCGGCCCGCTCCCCCCGGTGCGGATCCTCGGCGTGCCGCGCCGGTACATCCCGCAGGGGAAGCCCGACGTGATCCTGGCCGACCTGGGCCTCGACGGCCCTGGGGTGGCGGCGGCGGTGTCCGCGGCCCTCGCCACCGAGCAGGACCGGCTGCGGCTCGGCTGACGCCTTCCAGGCAGGTCGCTCAGCCGGCGTCACCAGCCAGGGCCTGCTCTACCAGCGCCGGCCACTGCGCGTCGTCCTGAGGATCGTGCCCGGGAACCAGGTGACGGCGGACGAACAGGCCGGCCACCGCCCGTTGCTCGTCGCCCGCCTCGCCGGGGGTGAGAGATGCCTCGGCCAGCAGTGACGCCCCTTGCAGGGTGCGGGCCAGCGTCCCGAGGTTGCGGCGGAAGTCGGCAGCTGCCGCCCCTACGCCAGATGGAGTGCTGCCCTGCGCAAGGCCACGTGCCATCCGCGCCTCGACCCGAGCCAGGGCGTGCGCCACCGTGGCCCCATCCGCTCCGGCCGCCTCCCCGGCAGCCGTCAGCTGGCTGCGGATCTGGTCGCAGACGGGTCCGAGCAGTCCGAGGCGAGCGCAGTCGCGCTGCGCCTGGGCGCACAGCACGTTGTGCGTCCCCTCCCAGCTCTCGTAGACAATGGCATCGCGATAGAGGCGGGGCAGCGGCGAGAAGTCCTCGATGGTGCCGTTCCCGCCGAGGATCTCGATGGCCCGGTGGACCACGTCGCTGGCTGCGACCGATGTCACGTATTTGTTGGCATTGACCAGCAGCCTGTGGACAGAGCGTTGCGCGTCAGATGCCTGGCCGCCGTCGATGCGCTCCACCAGGCCGGTCAGCAGCATGGTGGAGGACAGGGCAGCACGCTCCTCCGCCTTCACCACGGCCAGCTGCTCGCGGACGATCGGCAGGCTGGCGATCGGGGTGCCGAAGGCCCGGCGATGGCGGGCGAACGCGGTGGCCTCGAGCACCGCCCGCCGCATGATGCCGGTGGACCCCAGGGCGTTCATCCAGCGGCTGGTGTTGAGCAGCTCTTCGACGACCACATGGAACCCGTCGCCCACCGGCCCGATGGGCCAGCCGAGCGCTCCGTCGAAGTCGATCTCGGCAGAGGCCAGGCTCCGGGTTCCGAGCTTGTCCTTCAGCCGGCGGATCCGGAACCCATTCGGTTGCCCGTCGACGGTGCGGGGCACGGCAAAGCAGCCAAGCCCGCGGGTGCCGGGGGCGGCGCCGGCAGGGCGCGCTGTCACGGCGAACAGGTCGGCGTCGGCCACCGAGCAGAACCACTTCTCCCCGCTGATCCGCCAGGCGCCGGGCCGATCCGGGTCGGGGACAGCCCGGGTGGTGTTGGAGCCGACGTCGGAGCCACCCTGCACCTCGGTCAGGAACTGCGAACCCCGCCACGACCGGTCGTAGTCGGTGCCGGTCAACAGGCCCAGGTACTGCCGGCGCTGGTCGTCCGAGCCGCAATGGACGAGGGCCCGCGCCAGCCCGACGGTGCACACCAGCGGGCACGCATGGCCGCCCTCGCCTGCGTGCGACAACAGATAGAACAGCGCTGCCTGCTCGAAGAGGCCCCGCTCCCCGGCTGCGGCAGCGGCCATGCCCGACGACCAGATGGCCCGGCCGGCCGCGCGGTGGTCAGGGTGGAAGGTGACCGCCTCCACCAGGTTCCCCACGCCGTCGTAGGGGACGGCGGCGGGCAAGGCGCTGTGACGCTCCATCTCGGCCACGGCCGGCTCCACCACGTCGACCATGACCTTCCCGAAAGCCCGGAGCCGGGGCAGCATCTCGTCGGCGCGCACCTGACCGGCATGCACGGCCAGCACCCGATGGAGATTAGGGGTGGAGTCGAACCAGTTGCGCCGGAGCTCTTGACGCCAACGGTTCAGATCATCCCGGCCGGGTGCGACGGCCATGGCGGCTCCCTGCGGTGGTAGGTGTCGGCGTTGCCGATCCTAGGCTCGACTCCCCAACGGCGGGCGGCAGGCAGCGACGAATAGGCCGCAGATGCCTGGCGGCCCATGATCGCCTTCTACATTGGGGGGATGGGAGCACTGGGGGGAATGGGAG
>JAJYAB010000232.1 GCA_021779775.1 Actinomycetes bacterium | reverse complement strand
CGATGAGGATGGCTGCGAGAGAGGCCAGCACCGTGAGGGCGCTGAAGGCGACCGCCTTGCCAGCGGTGTCCATCGTCTCGGCCACGGAGGCGACGATGGCCCCGTGGTCGCCCGGTTCGGCCCCACGCCGGTCGAGGGCAGAGCGGAATCGAATGACCAAGAAGAGGGCGTAGTCGACGCCCAGGGCGAGGGCGAACATCAGGGCGAAGTTCAGAGCCCAGATGGACACCGGAGTGAACTTGGTGGTGATCACCAGGGCGCCCGCCGCGACCAGAAGCCCGGCCATGGTGAGCAGTAAGGGGAGGCCGGCCGCCACCAGGCTTCCGAACGCGATGACCAAGATGATGATCGTCACGGGCCACGAGAGCATCTCGGAGCGGAGCATGGCCGAGCGGTTGGCCGTGTTGAAGTTGGCCCAGAGGGCGCTGTCGCCGGTAAGCGTCACCGAGACGGCGGAAGAGGAGAGCGCCGCGAGCTTCGGCTGTACCGCGTCAGCTGCCTGCACCATCTTGTTGGAATCTGCGGCGGATCCGGCAGTGATGATGGCGGTCCTTCCGTCCCGAGCGATCGAGACTCCAGCCTGAGGTGGAACGACCGTCGACACGCGGGGATCGGTCCGGAGGACTCGGGTCGCCTTGGCGACGACAGCCCGGGCCTGGGGATCCAACGCAATGGGGCCGTGGTGGTCGACGATCACCACCTGCAGGCCGGTAGCACCCAGACCGGCGAAGTCCTTCTCGATGACGGCTCGGGCCGCCACGGACTGGCTACCCGAGGCTTGCCAGCCGGCACCGGCGAGTGCACTCTCCACATGAACGGCAAAGAACCCGAAGACAACAACGACGAGCAGCCATACCACGAGGACACGGCGGAAGTTGGTGGCGGCCCACGCCCCGAGCCGTGCGAACGGGCGCATTCGGCCCCCGTCTGCGGGATTGGATCGTGACCCGCCGTACTCGACCACGGCCGGCGACTCAGCAGAGAGGACCATCCCTTCAGTGCCAGACCCTGTACTTGCTGGTGCGGTCATGTGCCGTCCTTTGATGTGGATCGCCAATACCCGTATGGGTATCCTACACGTTACCACCATACCCCACTGGGTATAGCGCCAGCGCACCACGCGCTCAGTGCGCGACAGCTTCGAACAGGCGTTCCGAGGCCTGGAGAACGACGACGACCGAGTCGAGGTGCCCACCACCGCCGAGGTGGCGGCCACCCAGGTGCGCCTAGCGAGCGAGGGCCTCGCCACGGCGGTCGAGGAGCAGACCGAGTGCTGTTACGCCTTGCAGGACAAGGTGTGGGTGGACGGCCCGGGCGGGGAGCCGTGGGAGATCTACACGGTCCTGGCGGATGGTCCAGATGCCGCCGGGCAGCTCCGGGCCGACGATCCGAGCGGCTCCGCGTGGTGGACCAGCCGGCCCGAGCGGGCGGTGCCGCCGGAGGCACCGGTGGTCCGGCGGCTGTCGTTCCTGGATCGCTGGTTGCCGGTCTGGATCCTGGTGGCCATGGCCCTCGGCATCGGGCTGGGACGGGCATTCCCGGATCTCAACCGGCACCTCAACTCCGTCCAGGTCACCTCGGGGACGTCGCTGCCGATCTTCGTCGGGCTGCTGGTGATGATGTACCCAGTGCTCGCCAAGATCCGTTACAGCGAGGTCGGTGCGGTGACCCGCGACCGGCGGATGCTGATCTCCTCGCTGGTCCTCAACTGGATCATCGGCCCGGCCGTGATGTTCACCCTGGCCTGGCTGCTGCTCCCCGACCAGCCGGCGTACCGGACCGGGCTGATCATCGTCAGCCTGGCCCGCTGCATCGCCATGGTCCTCATCTGGAACGACCTGTCCTGCGGCGACCGGGAGGCCGCCGCGGTGTTGGTAGCGATCAACTCGCTGTTCCAGATCGTGGCCTTCTCGTTCCTCGGCTACTTCTACCTGAAGGTCCTGCCCGGCTGGCTCGGGCTGTCCACAGTGGGATTGCACCTGTCGGTCTGGCGGATCGCCCAGACGGTGCTGATCTTCTTCGGGGCGCCGCTGGTCGCCGGGTTCCTCACCCGCACCCTCGGCGAGCGGGCCCGGGGCCGGGAGTGGTACGAGACCCAGCTGCTACCGCGCCTCGGGCCGTTCGCCCTCTACGGACTGCTGTTCACCATCGTCATCCTCTTCGCCCTCCAGGGCCACACCATCACCACACGCCCCGCTGCGGCAGCCCGCATTGCACTGCCGTTGCTCGCCTACTTCGCGGTCATGTGGCCCGGGGCGTTCGGGCTGGGCCGGGCCCTCCGCCTGCCCTATGAGCGCACCGCCACCCGGCCCTCCCCGGCCATCAAACGCAGTGCGGACCGCTGAACTGCCTCTCTACGTTGCTCGACCCAAGAATACCCAGGTCAGACTGGGGTCTGAATGTTTACTTCTGGTTAGCGCCGCCGAGGAACGGTTCGCACAGGCTTGCTCGTGCGGGTGTCGGCTTCAGGACTGGCGAGCTGTCGCTCCAAGTCAGTGAATGCAGCGATCACCTCAGGCGCCTCGAAGGCGCGATTACGCCGACCGACGGTGACCTGCTGGAGGATGCCCGCTTCGACAAGTCGTTCGATGGCGTCAGCCGCCGGCTTGAAGGTCCGACCGATCAACGCAGCAGCACTGTCCACCGTGAGGATCGGGGCACCAGGAAGACTCCGGAGCAGTCGGTCCGTGCCGGAGTTGGCACGGATCGTACCGAGTCGTTCTCGCCACTGTTCCTCGAGGGCAGCGGCTCGTTCCTCGAACGTGGTGGCGTCGGCGACGGAGCGGGTGCACGCTCCGGCAAAACGCCCGACCCACGTGTTGATCCCCTCGACCGCTTTGGGCGAGGTGGGCGACCCGACGAACCGGAACTGCGTGAGCCCATCGATGTAGCTCTGCGCCCACGTCGCCAGGACGAGCGAGACGGGCGGGAGGACACGGACCGCCAGTCCTCTCCGGCGAAGGATGAGATGGATGAGTGCTCGTCCGGTCCTGCCGTTTCCATCAACGTACGGGTGGATGGTCTCGAACTGCGCATGAGCGATGGCCGCTTGTGCGACGGCGGGAAGGTCGTCGGTGCTGGAGAAGGCGCAAAGGTCCGTCATCAACTCCTCGACGTGCTCATGAGGGGGTGGGACGAACGCAGCAGAACACGGGTTGTAGCTGCTTCCGCCGATCCAGTTCTGGACCTCTCGAAACCGTCCTCCGTACTCCTCAAGCCTGGTGCCAGCCAGGAGCCGACGATGCACTTCGAGGAGCACATCGACCGTGATGGGTCCCCCTGGTTCGACGGCATCGACGCCGTAGACCATGGCGTCGATGTTCCCGAGCACCTCGGTAGCGGTGACGTCGGAGGAGGCTTCCTTCAGCCCACGGATGACCTCGACATGGAGGAGCCGTCGTGCTCCGACTTCCAGCCCCTCGATGCGTGACGAGGCAACGGCCTCGGCCCGCAAGAGGATACGAGCAAGCGCCTCGGTGTCAACGAGCGCCCGAGCGTCGACGTTGAGACGGACGATGGCAGCCTCGGCGTCGGCGACGTCAGCAGCGACGTCGCCGTCGAGAACGATCTTTCGACCGATGAGCGGATCGGGGACGTAGGCTTCGTAGTCGCAGGGAACACGGTCCCTCCGGGGAAGCCCGGACCCTCCGAGGTCGCTCTGCCAGCGACGCTTCATAACCTTTGACATGGAATCTCCTCATTGGAGCTTAGTCTATAACCTCCAATACGGTGTGTGGGTTATTTACGGTTCCTGAGTTGGCATCCCGGCGCTGTCCCGTAGGCGGTTGAGCCCAGCGATGGGGACGAGGATGCGCTTGCCGATGTGGATGCAGGGAATCTCGCCACGGGCGACAGCCTCGTAGGCGAACGCAGAACGCACGAGAGATGCCAAGGGCCGTTGTCGCGAAGTGAAGAAGGGCCAGTTACCGTGCACGTCGGATGAACGGCCCGGACAGGGTGTCAGGCCGCGGGTCACCTCCAACAGGGCGGTGCGGTCAGTGGCTCAGACCTAGATCCTTGAGTTGACTGACGGATCGCGGCTCGAAAGACGCGACAAGGTGCCTTTCACCTGGGAGAATGGTGGCGGAGAAAGTCCCCATGACCCCGGAAGAAAGGCACCCGTCA
>JAJYAB010000231.1 GCA_021779775.1 Actinomycetes bacterium | reverse complement strand
ATCTCACCTACCCCCAGGAGGTTCCTTTCCATGATGACGCAGCGTGACCACGGTGCAGACAGGGACCACGGTGCAGACAGGGACCACGGTGCAGACAGGGCAGTGTCGCTCACCGGGTTCGGCGCCGTCTCCGGATATGGATGGGGACAGAAGGTTCTCCGCGAGGGCCTGTCCACCGGCATCCCTGCTGCACGGCGGCTTCCTGGGTTCCAGCCCTACTTCGACGACGATTGGGGCTGGGTGGCTCCGATCGAGGACGGCGGGGACCCCGAAGACGGCCCGAGCCGTTTCGCGCGATCTGTCCGGTTCGCGGCGCGCGAGGCCGTGGGCCAGGCGATGGACCGGGGCTGGCTCCCGGGTCCGGTGGTCGGGTTGGTGCACGGGTTCGTCCTCGGCGACGTCGACCACTGGCGCACCTACCACCATCGCCACGGCTTCGAGACGAGCAGGCGGGGCCGGTGGGAGCCGATGCCGTCCACCGTGCTGACCGGCATCATGAAGGAGTTCGACTTCCACGGTCCGGCCATGGCCGTCACCGCCATGTGCGCCACGGGGCTGGCCGGGCTGCTGACGGCCAAATTATGGATCGAAGCAGGCTTGGCCACCGACGTGCTGGTGCTGGCTTCGGACCTGTCGATCAACCCGGAGAACGCCCGGTCGTTCGCCAACCTCGGGCCCTGCATCATCGACGCCCCGCCGCTCGAGGTCTGCCGGCCCTTCCAGGAAGGGAGCCGGGGGTTCTCAGCCGGTGAGGCGTCTGTGGCGACGGTGGTATCGGGTCGCCCTGCCGGTACGATCGCCGCGCTGCGCGGAGGGGCCATGACGCATGACGGGTTCCACCCCGTGTCCATCGCTCCTGACGGTGCCGAGGTGCGGCGCTGCTTCGAGCTGGCACTCGCCGACGCCGGGGTCGCCAGGGAGGAGATCGTCTACCTGAACGCCCACGGAACGGGAACCCTCCAGTGCGACACGACCGAGTCGGCGGTGTTCGACGCGCTCTTCCCGGCAGCTGAAGGGTTGTTCTCGGTGAAGCCGCTGGTCGGGCACTGCCAGGGTGCGTCCAGCGCGGTCGAGGTGCTGGCTTCTATCTGCGGGTTCGAGACAGGCATCATCCCGGCACCGCACCGCCAAGCTCCAGGCCATCCACGCCTGCTCGACGGCCCGACGCGCTGCGTCGACGGGCCAGTGGTGAAGTCGTCGCTCGGGATGGGCGGCCACAACGCCGTCGTGGTGCTCGAGCCGGGACACTGCTGACGCTGCGGGTCGGCTGCTCCTGCGGGTCGGCTGCTGGCGGTGTGCCCGGTCCAATCCAGGACCCGAGGTCCTCAGGTAAGAGAACCAGCCGGCACCGATCCGAACCGACCCTGCTGGTAATCCTCGAACGCTTGGGCGATCTCGGCCTTCGTGTTCATGACGAAGGGGCCGTAGGCCACCACCGGCTCGCCGATGGGCTGGCCGCCCAGCACGAGCACGTCGAGCGACGAAGTCCTGACCTCCTGATGCTGGTCAGCTGCCACCAAGATGGTGTCGCCCCGGCCGAGGACCGCGAGCTGGCCCGTGCGGACCGGAGCGGCGTCGGAGCCGACCGAGCCTTGACCTCCCAGCACGTAGACCAGCCCGTTAAAGTCGGGTGGCCACGGAAGCTCCAGACGAGCGCCCGCAGCCATCGTCACGTGTACCAGGGCGATCGGCGTGTGGGTGACGCCGGGCCCGTTATGCCCGGCCACCTGGCCGGCGATCACCCGGACGAGCGCGCCGCCGTCGGCTGAGGCCAGCCGGACGATCTGCCGGCGACCAATGTCCTGGTAGCGCGGGGCGATGAGCTTGTCGCGGGCTGGCAGGTTGACCCACAGCTGGATGCCGTGGAAGAGGCCGCCGCTGGCCACCAGATCGTCCGGTGGCCGCTCGATGTGCAAGATTCCCCCGCCAGCGGTCATCCACTGCGTGTCCCCACCGGTGATCAGTCCGCCGCCGCCGATGGAGTCCTGATGCTGGAACGTGCCGGCGATCATGTAGGTGACGGTCTCGAACCCGCGGTGGGGGTGCCACGGCGTACCTCTCGGCTCCCCCGGCGCATATTCCACCTCCCCCATCTGGTCCATGTGGACAAACGGGTCCAGCTGGGAGCTCGGGACACCGGCGAACGCCCGCCGGACCGGGAAGCCCTCGCCCTCGACGCCAGCGGGAGCAGTCGACACGCTGAGCACCGGACGGGAGGAGGCGGAGGTGGGGACCTCGATCTTGGCAAAGGTCAGCAGGTCATCGGCGGAGACAGCGGGCACCTGGGGGCTCCTTGGTCGGACGAATGTCTGCAACGCTCCTGGCGACCACAGCATTCCAGCGGTCAACCCCGGACGGCCTGCCATCCTCGGTCAGGGTGGTAGCGCTTGACCACGCGGGCAGGAGCGCCTACCGCCACACAGTGGTCGGGCAGCTCGCCGGTGACGACCGATCCTGCCCCGACGACGACATTGCGTCCGATGACCGACCCGGGGAGCACGACAACGCCGGTTCCGAGCCAGCTGCCCGAGCCGACGGTCACCGGCGCATCCTCGGGCGGTTGTGCTCCGATCGGGGTACCAGGATCGCGATAGCCGTGGTTCTGGTCGGTGATGTACACGTACGGCCCGGTCTGGATGTCGTCGCCGATGTCGATGTGGAAGTGGCCCACGATGTGACTTCCCCTGCCGATCAGGGTGCGGTCGCCGATCGACACCACCGGGTTGGTCACCATCTGCTGGCCAGGAGCCATGCCGGCGGTCAGCGACACCCGGGGCCCGATGATCGACCGGTTGCCGATGCGGATCCACTGCTCGTTGTAGACCGCGCCCGGCGGAAACGCCAGCAGGCTCCCTTCGCCGAACTGCCCGAAGCGTCTGGCCCGTGGGTGGTCCGGCCCGATAGCGCCGAGCTCGGTGACCCATTCATAGGCGGACGCCAGGCCGGATGCGGCAAGCCGGCGGGCCCATGTCGGCACTTGGCGGGGCACAGGCACGGCGTGACGCTAACGGCCGCGGGTGCTCGCGTGCGAACGGACCGAACCTCCCTCTCCCCAGATCTTCGCGGCGCCATTCTCCCATCCGGGTGCTGAGAGCCGGTACCGTGCGTGCACGGCGCTGGCCGATCGCCACGTCGGCAAGCCCGGCGCCCGGCGCTTCGGGTGCCCGCACGGTGGTGATGCTCGAGTGTGAGCGCCCGGGATGGAACCGGCCGGTGACGCTCTGGGAGGCAGTGCTCTGGGAGGCAGTGATGCGAAGAGGACCAAACCCTGACGGCGAGGCGACCTCGTCGCTTGCCGGCGGCAGCGGACGCCATGTTCGGCCGCGGCGGCACACGCGTCTGGCCATCGGCATCGGCGTCGGCGTGATCGTGGTAGGCGCTGGCGCGGGGATCGCCGTCGCCATGAGCTCCGGCGGGAAGAGCGACCCCAAGGCCGTGCCCGCGCCCACACCGACCACCAGTGTCGCACCCGGACCACCGTGCCCGTTGACCGGCGCTCCCTCCCCTTCAGGGTCGGTGCCGCCGCGCCCGGCGCTCGCCATGAAGATCGACAACTATCCGGCCGCCCGTCCCCAGAGCGGGCTCGACAAGGCCGACATCGTCTTCGAGGAGCCCGTCGAAGGCGGCATCACCCGGCTGGTCGCCGTCTTCCAGTGCCAAGACCCCGGCCTGGTCGGGCCGCTGCGCTCGGCGCGCTATCCAGACGTCGGCATCATCGACCAGCTCAGCACCCCGATCTTCGTCCATGTGGGTGGCATCGACCCGATCGTCGCCATGATCCGCCAGGCCCAGACCTTCGACGACAACTTGCTCTATGGCGGCCCGGTGGAACATCTTCCTGGCCGTTACGCCCCCTATGACACCTACCTGACGGGTGCCAACGGATGGAGGTACAAGGCCAACGACACGACTCCCCCGGCACCGCTGTTCTCCTACTCGCCAGCACCATCCGGCGGCACTCCCGTCAGCTCGGTCCATATCCCGTTCTCCTCGACCAGCAACGAGACCTGGAGGTGGTCTGCTGCTGCGTCGCACTGGGACCTGTCCTACAGCGGGGTTGCCGCCACCGTCTCGAGCGGTGCTCCGGTGACGGCAGCCAACGTGGTGGTCCAGACCGTGCAAGTCTCGACCGGCCCCTGGCTCGA
>JAJYAB010000230.1 GCA_021779775.1 Actinomycetes bacterium | reverse complement strand
AGGGCCTGAACAGTTACGATGCCCATGCCAATCCCGAGCGCGGCGAGGAAGACCGCTGCCACGACCGCCATCGCCGTGTTGCGTCGTAGGTACGCCCCAATTGGTCCCACTGGCCTCCGACTCCCGACCGTTGTCACCGTTGTTGCGACCCGCATCTGCTGCCACACCCATCACAGCGGCGGTGCATGCTGATTCCGGGTTGTCCGATAATTGAGCAGAGTATGACATTCTGTCGTGAAGGATGCAAAGGGATGTGGGTACGGCGCTGTAGGGTATCCAATCAGGTGCGCGGACCGTGTAGCCCGTGATCAGGCATGATGTGGCACCGGCGACTCAGATGACAGGTGGCGCGTGTCGGGTGCGGATCGGTGCGCGAGGCATCCAGGGTGCTCCGGCGAACAGCGCAGTCAGCGCGTCGAGCGCGTCGAGCGCGTCGAGCGCGTCGACGTTGTGCTTGGCTGCCGTCGAGATGTAGGAGCGAACCTTGGCCAGGCGCTGAGGTTGTCCCGACCGGCGATTGCGGTAGGGACCGCCCTTGCGGGCGGCCCCCCGCACAGATCCGAGCGTGCGGGACTACCGCACTCGGCTCCCACCTCTGGTGTTGGCGGCACAGGAGGCGACGAGCGGCGGACGGCGCGCCCCGTTGTGACCACGCAGCACCCGACCCAACACGCCTGCCCGATCGCCCTTCCGAAAGCCACCTGGCAGCATGGATGATCTCGGGAGAAGCAACCGGCCCCGCGTTGACCCTGATGTGTGCAGTTGGATGTGCAGTTCGCTCTCGACCAGGGTGGTGCGCCAGGGACCGGCAAGGCCGCTGACCAGCCTGAATGCGTTGTCCGGGGAGCCGGTGAACCCTGTGCCTGTGCTTTGCAAGCAGGGGGTCGTGGGTTCGAGTCCCATCGTCTCCACCAAATCGCCGTATTCGAACTCGCTTGAAGAAAAGAGCAGGTCGAAGGGCGGGTGGTACCCCACGTCGACGATCTTGCCGTCGCGCACGTCGATGCGGGTGAAGACGGCTTGGTTGAACCGGCGTCGGGTCAGCGCGGACGCTCGGGCGTAGGCTTTGGCGCAGTTGGTGGCAAAGCGCATGGCGGTCTCCAAGATCTCCTGCCACTCGGCGAGGTGGGCGTCGACCGCGGCAAGGCGTTCTTCGGCACCGCGGACGTCGGTGGCGATGCGGGCTTGCTCGGCCTTGAGGGTGGTGACGTCGACGGCGCCCGCGTAGTACGCGTCGAGGAGCTTGCGCCGTTCGGTCTCGGCCTTGGCGAGCTTGCGCGTCAAGAACTCGCGCTCGGCGGCGTTGCGGTGCTGGCGGGCGGTGATCTCGGCTTCCAGCTCCTCGCGCAGGCGCTTGAGCCAGGATTTGGGTAGTTCGATCTTCTCGTAGAGCTGCTCGACCTGGGCTTCGAGGTCACCGGCGGGGATGTAGGGCTCCTGGCAGCCGGTGGGGTTCCGGTTCTTCTGGCCGAGGCAGTAGAGGTACTCGTAGCGGCCCTTCGAGACCTGGAACGACAGGCCCCGTCCGCACACCCCGCAGAACAAGGTGCCCTTCAGGTAGTGGTTGTGGCGGCGCTCGCGGGTTCCCCGCGCGGCACGGGCGGCGAGGAGGTCTTGGACCCGGTTGAAGGTGGCGGTGTCGGTGAGGGGTTGGTGCAGGCCGGGGTACTCGATGCCCTCCCACGAGACGATCCCGGCGTAGGCCTTGTTCGACAGGATGTTGGCCAGCGCCGAGACGCCGATGGGCTGCACGGCGCGGTCGCGCCGCCCGCGGTTGCGCAGCCCGCGATGGTCGAGCTCGGCGACGAGACGTTCGAGGGTCCACTCGCCGGTCGAGTACAACTCGAAGGCAGCGGTGATGTGCGGGGCGCGCTCGGGGTCGATGACGATGTGGGCGACCTGGCGCCCGCTCATCGTCTCGCGGACGTTGGTGTAGCCGAGCGGGGCGGCGTGGGGCCAGCCGCCCATCTTCGCCTTCTGGGACATGCCTTTCTTGATCTCGCTGGCGAGGTTGGCCGAGTAGAACTCGGCCATGAGGGCGTGGATGCCCTCGACCAACCGACCCGATGCGGTCTCTTCCAGGTTCTCGGTCACCGACACCAGCGTCACACTCCGGCGCCGCAGCAGTGCCCGTATGGCGACGTGGTCTTCCATGTTGCGGGCGAGCCGGTCGATCTTGTGGACCACCACCGCGTCGACGTCGCCGTCCTCGGCGATGCGGGCCAGCATCTGCTGGAGCTGGGGCCGGTCGGCGGAGCGGGCGGACTCGCCGCGGTCGGCGTACTCGTCGATGAGGTCCCAGCCCTTGTCCTTGATGTGGCGGACACAAGCCTCGCGCTGGGCGGGGATGGAGAAGCCCTCTTCGCCCTCGCCGTGCTCGGCCTGCTCGCGGGTCGAGACCCGCAGGTAGATCACGCAGCGCACCGTCGTCCTCCTTGTTCTTGGACCGATGTCTCTTTCTTGGGCATGGCCCGATCAGACCTCGACGGGGCACCGACCGCAAGCCGTTCAGCGTGGACCTCCTCGGCCAGGGCGAGCAGCGCCCGGGCCAGGGGACGGAGGGACTCGGGCTCCGGTGCCCTGGGCGCACTAGATGGCCCAGAGCGGCGCCGACGACCCGGCGGTGCGCCATCGGTCCCAAGCTCGGCGCCCGGGCGGCCCTCGTTGTCACGTGGCCGCCGCTCGGGGCCACCCGGAGGCCGGCGTGCCGGGCTCAGGACCGCCTCCCGGTCACGGCGGTCCCGGCGGCGAGGTCGATGAGGCGGCGGCGGGGGCCGGTCGAGCCGACCGGCAACCACACCGCCCCGCCCGCGCCACCGCCCATCCCGGCGCCCAGCCCACCCGCCCCGGTCGCTGCCGCCACCTCTGGGTGAGCGAGGACGGTGCGGGCCTCGGCCTCCCGGCGCGGTGAGGGGAACCAGAAGCACACCCAGGGCGACCAGCCCGTCGCCCTGACCAGCTCGGCGTAGCCGGTGAGCTTGTCGGCCAGGCGGGTGAGGGTCTCGGTGCCCCGGTCGACCTCCACGAAGAACTCGACCACGACGCCTCGGTGGCGGAGAGCGCCGAAGCCGTCGGGACGGACGACCTCGCCCCACTCGGCCGCGCAGCGCCGTTCGGACCACCACTCAGCCAGCTCGCCGTCCTCGACGCTCCGGGCCCAGGCGGCGAGCGAGCAGAACAGCCCGTTGACCCCGAGCAGATGAGCGAGGCGCTGGCTGTCGGCAAGCGCCAGGGCACGGCTGTGGTGCAGTCCCGGTCGGGGGACCTCGATGCCCCGGTCGGCGGCGACGACCTCGACGCCGAGGGTGTCGAGCACGTAGTGGTAGGGGTCGGAGCCGACCGGACGGAACGGGCGAAACCGGTCGAGCACGCGCAATTGATACAGCGCGCTGAGCCGGTGGCGGGTGGTGGTCAGGTTCGCAAAGCACAGGTCGGTCACCTGCTCGGTCGTCAAGACCTTGTGGTCGAAGAGGACCTGGCAGAGAAGACGGTCCCGCGGGGTCAGCCGACGAGAGACCGCAGAGACGAGGTCGTGGTCGGCCCGAGGCCGCATGGCCAGGGGCCGGCGGCCGGCGGGCCGGACAGAAGCGAAAGCCGAACTCACAGATCACTCCAGGAGTCGGGCTCATCGCCTGCCGGGGTGGGGGTGCGGTCACGCTGGCGGTTCGCCCACGGCGATCCCGGCAGATCTGGGCTGCCGGGGGACCTGCCGACCGGTCTGCTGTCCGATCTGCCGGACGAAACAGCACCTCTTTCGTCATGCCGCTTCCCGGTGCCGCGCCGCCCGGAGAGCTGCCGGCGCAACGCTTCGTCGTGGCGTTCGGTCCGGCTGCGGCCGAACCGCTCCCGTGCCGCGGCCCGCACCGCCTCGCCGCCGCCTTCGGGTTCAGGGGCCGCGTCGGTGCGCAGGGTGAAGGCGGGTGCTTCCTCCCAGTCGACCACGAGCCTCGCCGCGGCCTGATGCGCCCCGAGGTGGGACAGGTCGTGCTCGGACAGCTCGGGGGCAACGTGGCGCTCCAGGACGTGGGCGTCTTCGGGGGAGCAGTTGAAGAACACCTTGTTCCGGGCGTTGGCCGACAGCGCGTCGCGCAGCTCCCGGGGGAGCTGACCCAAGTGCTGGTGCGCGGCCACCACCGAGAGTCGGTAGCCGCGGGCC
>JAJYAB010000229.1 GCA_021779775.1 Actinomycetes bacterium | reverse complement strand
TGGCCACTGCCACGATGCCGAAGCTCGGCGGCACCGTGGGGGCCGCGTAGGCGATGGCCAGCCCGCACCACATGGAGACGACGGCCAATGCGGCGGACAGCCACATTGCCCGGAACGGCCGGGAGGTCAGGCGCTGGGCCGCCCCGGCCGGAGCAGCCAGCAGGCCCAGCAGCAGCAGCGCACCCACCGCATGGGTGGCGTCTGCTGCGGTGACCCCGACAAGCCCGAGGAGCACGACCCCGAGGCCACGGACCGGCACACCCCGAGCGGCGGCGACCGCAGCGTCCGCGCTGGCGAACACCAGTGGGCGACCGATAGCCACCACCACGGCGCTCACGGCGAGGGCAACCGCCGCGTCGATCACCGCCTGACCTGCCGACAGCCCGAAGATCGAGCCGAACAGCACGCTGACCCCCGACGTGGCGCTCACCCCCCTCGAAGACGTCGTGGAGATCGTCAGGAAGAGCGCTCCCAGGCCGAGCATCCAGGCGAACACGTTGCCGACCACCGTGTCGTCAGGGCGGCCGCGGGTGCCGAGGGCCGCCATGACCAGCGCCACCACGACGCATGCGCCGTACAGCCCGAGCCACAGGTCGACCCCGAAAGCCAGCGCGCCGAGCGCTCCGGTGAAGGCCACGTGGCTGAGCGCGTCCCCGGTGAAGACCTGGCCCCGGAGCACGACGAAGTAGCCGACCAGGCCGGACGCCAGCGCGATGGCGGTGCCGGCCAGGAAGGCGGAGCGGACGAACGCGTGGTCGAGCATGTGGACGACCCCCGCCAGCACGTCGATGGACCCGGCCATCATGCCGGCGCCCCCGACCTCGGCGTCCCTGACCTCGGCGCCCCTGACCTCGGCGCCCCCGCGCGCCTGCCGAGGCGGTCGGCGGCCACGCTGATCGCCAGGGACAGCAGGTAGAGGGCGAAGGCGAACGTGGTGACGAAGAAGCCGACGGGATAGGTCGAGAAGTACGCCGCGCCGAGCCCCAGCCACACGACCACGACGCCGAAGGCCAACGTCATGGCGAAGCTGGCGCGAGGATTGGCGGTCAACCGCTGAGCGGCTGCGGCCGGCATCACCAGGAGGGAGAACACCAGCAACGCCCCGGTGATCTGGCTGACTTCGGCGGCAGCCACACCCAACAGGACAAGGAACACGGCGGAGAGGATGCCCACCGGGACCCCTCGTGCCCGGGCCACGCCGGCGTCCACCGTGGCGAACAGCAGGGGGCGACCGATCAGCGCCAGCACCGCCAGCGCGGCGGCTCCGACCCCCGCCAAGGTGGCCACCTGCGCGTCGGAGACGCCGAGGAACGTGCCGAAGAGGAGTCCGGTGAGGCTGTTCAGGAACCCCCCGTAGAGCTCGACGAACAGCGCCCCGCACGCCAGCGCGAAGGCCTGCACCGTGCCGATCACCGCCGGCTCGTGGACGCCGGCCCGGCCGTCGGCCGCGCGCGGCACCATGGCGATGACCACGGCAGCCACCACCGAGGCGCCGAAGTAGCCGGCGGTGGCTCCGGCGCCGATCAGGACCGCCCCGGCTGCACCGGGGAACGACACGACGGCCAGGGTGTGACCGGCGAAGCTCTGGCGGCGCAGCACCATGAACCATCCGATGGCTCCGGAGACCACGGCGACGATCGTGCCGGCGCGCACGGCGTTCACCATGAAGTGCTCGGCCAGCACCTGGCTGATGTCACCGCCCACGTTCCAACCGAGGGTCGTCGTGCCCTGCACGGCGGCATGCAGGGGCGCCTGGGTCACCGTGGCGTGCAGCGACGGCGCCGTCACGGTACGGTCACCCGGGCCATCCGCGATGGCGGTCGCCGTGATGCGCCGGCGCCTCGGGCTGGCCGACCACGACGCGCCGGCCGTCGGACGTCTGCAGCACCTCGACCGGCATGCCGTACAGGGAGGAGAGCCGGTCCGAGGTGATCACTTCGCTCGGGGCCCCGGACACCGCACCCCCCCGGGCGAGGTAGACCACCCGATCGAGGTAGGGAAGGATCGGGTTCACGTCGTGCGCCACCAGCACGACGGTGACTCCCTGTTGCCGGCAGATGCGCGAGATCAGCGCGGCGACCCCTGCCTGGTTCGGCAGGTCGAGGCTGTCGAGGGGTTCGTCGAGCACCAGCAGCTGCGGCTGGCGGACCATGGCCTGGGCGATGAGGAGCCGCTGCTGCTCGCCGCCAGACACCTCGCCGACGGGGCGCCGGGCGTAGGCCGTCGCCCCGACCAGCTCGATCGCCTGGTCCACGCGTGCCCTGGCTGCCCGGCGCGAGCTCGAGAACCTGGCCGCACCGGGAAGCGGGACGCCCCAACGCTCGCCGCCGTCGCCCAGCTCCACGACGTCGATGCCACGCATCCGCTGCCCGACGTCGAAGCTGCGGCGCTGGGGCAGGTAGCCGATGTTCCGGCCGGCCTGCCCGGGACGCCGCCCGAGCACGCTCGCCGATCCTGCCGACAGCGGCACGAGGCCGAGTGCTGCCTTCACCAGCGTCGACTTCCCCGCGCCGTTCGGCCCCAGCAGGGCGACCAGCGCTCCCGGTGGAATCCCCAGCGTCACGTCTGACCAGACGGTCCGACCGCCGAGGCGGACCGCAGCGGCATCGAACTCCACGGCGAGCTCGCTGCCGGTCACCGGCCGGAAGCCGCCTGGGCCAATGCGGCCCGGATCCCGAGCAGCTGCCTGGTCTGCCAGCCCTGGAAACTGGCGCTGGCCGGCGTGAGCGTCTCGGTGATGGTTGCGACGGGGATGTGCTCGGCCTTCACCTCGTCGAGCTGGGCCTGCACGTCGGGCGTCACGTTCTGGCTGTTGTAGACATAGATCTTGATCTGGTGGCCGCGGATCTGGCGGTCGATCGTCTCCTTGTCGGAGGCGGAGACGTCGGTGCCTTCGCTGATGGCCTTCAGGAACGACGGTGGGGTCACGAGGTCCAGGCCCAGTGCCGGGGCAAGCATGGCGAAGATCGACTCCGACGCGCCGACCGGTGTGCCGGCGTATGCCGCCCGGATCGACGCGATGGCCGACTCGTACGGGGCGAGCCCGACGTGGACGAACCAGGCCCGCTGCGCGCTGAAGTACGCCCGGTCGGCCGGGTCGGCCCGCTGGAGGTCCGCCGTTATCTGGCCGACGACCCGCTGCACGTCGGCCGGGTCGTACCAGCGGTGCGGGTTGCCGCCGTCGGCCACACCGAGCAGCCGGCCGACGTCGAGCAGCGCCGGCTTCGGCTGGTCGGCGGCCAGGAGCTCGCCCACCCACGAGTCGTAGCCCACGCCGTTGGCGACCACCAGCTGCGCCCGCGCCAACGCCCTCGCGTCGCGGACGGTCGGCTCGTAGCTGTGGGGATCGACGTTCGGATTGACGATGATGCTCGTCACCTGGGCGTGGATCCCGCCGAGCTGGCTGGCGATGCTGCCCCAGAAATTCTCGGCAGCTACCACCCGGACCACCCTGCTGCGGGCAGCACCGGGCACGCCGGCCGACGTGCTGCATGCGGCGAGGAGGACCGGCCCGGCCACGGCGAGGACCGCCGCCCAGCGCACCAGCCGCCGCGGCGGCGCCCGCCCGTCCTTCCTGGCTCCGAGGAGGCCTGTCACGACCCAAAGTTAGAACGAGAATGGTTCCCATTGCAAGTTGACCCGGCAGGGCGGTAGGGTCGCGACGTGGTCGACGACGTCCAGACGCTGGTGGCGGCCCGCTTGCGGCGGGTGGGGCAACGGCACACCGGCGGGCGGCGCCAGCTGGTCGAGAGCCTGGCGCGGGCCGAACGGCCCCTCACGGCGGCCGAGCTGGTGGGCGGCGACCACCGCCTGCCGCAGAGCACGACTTACCGGAACCTGGCGCTGCTCGAACGCGCCGGGGTCGTGCACCGGGTCATGGGCGGTGACGAGCTCGCCCGGTTCGAGCTGGCCGAGGAGCTGACGGGACGGCATCACCATCACCTCGTCTGCGTGAGCTGTGGCTCGATGGAGGACTTCGAGGCACCGGGCTCCGTCGAGCGGGGTCTGGCCGCCGCGTTCGGGCAGTTCCAGGCCGGCACCGGGTTCCGGGCGCATGCGCACCGGCTGGACCTGCTCGGCACCTGCGCCAAGTGTGCTGGTTGAGCGGGTAGCGCACCCCGGGCCATGGCCTCGACGGTAGGCACAGGGGAAGGCATAGGGG
>JAJYAB010000228.1 GCA_021779775.1 Actinomycetes bacterium | reverse complement strand
CTGCGTTCCGGTCCTGGGGATCTCGTCGACGATCTCGACGTATCGGGGGACCGCGTAGCGGGCCATCTTCCCCTCGCAGTAGGTGACGAGCTCCTCGGGGGTGACGTGGGCACCGGGCTTGGGTACGACGACCAGCTTCACCTCGTCCTCGCCGAGGGCCGAGGCGACGGCGTGGGCGGCCGACTCCTGCACCTCGGGGTGCGCGTCGACGACAGTCTCGATCTCCCAGGCCGAGATATTCTCGCCCAGGCGGCGGATCGACTCCTTCTGGCGGCCCCGGTAGTAGTAGAAGCCGTCGCCGTCCCGGCTCGCCAGGTCGCCGGTGTGGAACCACCCGCCCTGGTACGCGGTCTCGGTCGCTTCCGGGAGCCCGTGGTAGTGGGTGAGCTGGCCCTTGGGGTGACGGAAGACGAGCTCCCCGACCTGGCCGGGCGAGGTCGGCTCGCCGGCTTCGCCGAGGAGGGCGAACTCGACGTCGGCCACCGGCTTGCCCATGGAGCCGACCCGGCCCTCGGTGTTGACGAGGATGCCCGGGGCGTCCACCATGCCGAACCACTCGATGAGCCGGACGCCGAAGCGCTGCTCGAACTCCTCCCACCGGTCCGGCGGGCAGCCGGCCGACAACACGACTCGCACCGGGTTGTCCGCGTCGTCGGTCCGTGGCGGCTGCTTCAACAGGATCGAGATCATGCCGCCGAGGGTGTTGCACTCCACGGCGCCGTACCGGCGGCAGTCGTCGAAGAACCGCGACGCGCTGAACCGCTTGCCCAGTGCGAAGCGGGCGTCGAGCACCATGGAGCCGACCATGGAGACGTAGAGCGCGTTCCCGTGGAACAGCGGCAGCGGCGTGTACATGGTCTCGCCGGGCTGGACGCCGGCGGCGCCGAGGAGCACGCCGATCGGGTTGGTGTCGTAGCTAGTCGTCACCACGCCCTTGGGCGGGCCGGTGGTCCCGGACGTGTACAGCATCGCCGCGCCAGCGGGTGCGTCGACGACATCGACTGCCGGCTCGGTGTCCGGGGCGGCCAGTAGCCGCTCGACGTCCCAGTCGATGCCCCGGCGAGGGGTACCTCCGACCACCACGGTGTGGGCCAGGTCGGGGCAGCCCACCCGCGCCGCTTCGAACATGGGCCGCAGCTCCTCGGAGACGATGGCGGCCCGCACGCCCGAGTCGGCGAGGACGTGGTGCAGCGTGACCCCGCGTTGGGCAGTGTTGACGGGGACGGGACCGGCGCCCATGAACAGCAGCCCGAGGTACGCCCAGATGAACGCCGGGCAGTTGCCGAGCAGGATGGCGACCCGGTCTCCCGGGCGGACGCCGAGCTCGAGCCAGCCGTTGGCTGCTCGCCGGGCGTTTCCCAGCACCTCCGACCAGCGGAACGCCTCGTCTTCGAAGACGAGCCACACCGCATCGGGGTGGGCACGAGCCCGCTCGCGGACCAGGAGCTCGATCGGCGACTGTGCCCGGGTCATCGCGCCCCCCCAGGGTCGGGGGGGGGTACGGCGACCCTGGGGGGCGCGGTGAGGGGGGGCGTGGTGATGGGGGGCGCGGTGTCAACAGGCATAGGAGTCCACCACCTGCCGTGCGGCAACCAGGCCCAGGAACTCGTTGACGCCGTCTTCGATGAGCGATGCCCTGGCGTCACGGAGCAGCTTCTCCACCAGCAGCCCACGGACGAGCCCCGTGCCCCCGTAGACTTGGATGGCGTCGCTGGCGACGGCGAGCGCCGTATCGGTGCAGGTGACCTTGGCGCTGATGGCATGGGCGAGGCCGCCCGTGCCCCCCAGTGCGGACAGGCCGGTCATGACCGCGTGGGAAAAGGCCCGAGCCTGCTGGTAGCGGGCGAACATGGTGAAGAGCTTGGACTGCACGAGCTGGTGCTCGGCGATCGTCTTGCCGCCTTGGACCCGCTCCCGGGCGTAGGCCAGCGCCTCTTCGAACGCGGCACGGGCGAGCCCGGTGAAGATCACGCTCATGGCGGTGTTGGCGTTGGACAGGGTCATTTCCAGGGCGAGCGGGTACGTCTCGGGATCGGCCAGCAGGCAGTACCCCGGGACGCGCACCTCGTCGAAGAAGATCTCACCCTGGTTCAAGGCTCGCTGGCCGTGCTTGTCGAGCGGCGCGCCGCGAGTCACCCCCGGCCGGTCGAGCGGCACCACGAGCACGGCTCCGCCGGCCATGCCGCGCTGTTCCTCCATCGTGCAGAAGAGGAGCGCGTGGGTGGCGATGGAACCATTCGAGACCCACGCTGACTTCTGGCCGCTGACGACGAAGTCCTCTCCGTCGCGCCGTGCCCGGCAGCCCCCGGTCACCTTGGGGTCGCTGAACTCGGCGCGCCCGACGCCGAGGGTGTCCGATCCGTGGCCGGGCTCGGTGATCGCCCAGCAGCCCACATAGCGGGCCTCCCGGTCTTCGACGAAGGGTCGCACGATCTGCTCCACCAGCTCGTCGTTCCCGGTCAGCTGTGCCACCTGGGCGGCGATCTGGAAGGGCATCGACGAGACCCCGAGGCTGATCGCCAGGTCGGCGGCCGCCCAGCCCATCTCCATGAACACGCCGTGCTGCGTCGCGGCGTCGAGCTCGAGCCCACCGAAGCAGGCGGGGAGCGAGGCGGCGTGGTTCCCGAGCTCGTACCAGGCACGGAACACCTTCCAGAGGGGGGAGCCGGGTGCCACCACCTCCTCGGCCGGCAGGCGGTCGAGGACGAGGCTCGTCGGCCGCAGCAGCTCAGCGCCGAAGCGGTGCATCTCGGCGCAGATGACCTCCTGCTCGTCGGTTAGCCCTGTCGGCATTTCGGTGTACATGGCATCCCCGATCACCTGCACACCCCGGCTTCGCAGACCGGTCGCTCGACTCGGACGCTGGACGGGGAATGTGCTCTTGCCGCGTTGGTGAAACTGCCTTGACAGTAGTCATCTCAGGCAGTAAATGTCAAGTCCATGACTACTTGTTCTCCGTCCGGGCGCTGCTTGCAACCCGAGTTGGACCCCGGGAGCCCGCCGGGCCTCAGATGGACCGCGCCTCGGTCGCGCCGGTGCGGGCGGTGACCATCGGCCGCACGGTGCTGCTGAGCGGTGGCTCCGGCGGTGCCTGGCTCGCTCCGGTGCTCGCTCGGGTGCTCGGCCCGGGGAACCTCACGGTGGTGGTGAACGTCGGCGACGACCTCGACTGGCACGGCCTGCGCGTCTGCCCGGACCTCGACACCGTGCTCTACGCCCTCGGCGGCCATCTCGACACCGGGCGCGGGTGGGGACGCTCCGGCGACACGTTCGTCGCTACCGCCGCCCTCGCCGCCCTGGGCGAGGCGAGCTGGTTCGGGGTCGGCGACCGCGACCTCGCCACGCATCTGGTCCGTTCGGAGCACCTGGCCTCCGGCCGGTCACTGACCGAGGCCACGGAGGCGCTCGGGAGGCAGCTCGGGGCCGGCGCGGTCACCGTGGTCCCAGCTTCCGACCAGCTCTGCCCGACACGGCTCGAGCTCGAAGACGGCCGCTGGGTGGGTTTCCAGGAGTGGTATGTCGGGGAGCGTGCCGAGCCCGCCGTGCGCACCGTGGCACCTGGGCAAGGTCCGGCGGCGTCTGCGGCGCTGGAGGCGCTGGCAGCGGCGAGTGCTGTCGTGCTCGGGCCGAGTAACCCGCTCACCAGCATCGGCACGATCCTCGCTCTGGACGGCATGGCGGAGGCGGTGGGGCGCGTGCCCCTACGGTTCGCGGTCTCGCCTGTCGCCGCCACCGCACCGCCGCCCGGCGCCGTCGCCCATCACGCGCTGGCGCGCCGCCAGCTGCTCGGCGCCTCGGGGGACGTGGATTCGCCTGCAGGCATCGCCGGCCACTACGCCCGCCGGTACCCCGGTCTGGTCGACAGCTTCGTCCTCGACATCCAAGACGCCGCACAGGCCCCCGACGTGGAGTGCCTCGGCATGCGGCCGGTGCTCACTCGCCTGCTCGATCCCCTGCAGGTGGCGACCACGCTGGCCGGGCTCTTCGCCGCGGGACCGGGCGCTGTGCCGGTCCATCATGGCCAGGGAGGGATCCCCATGGTAGCTGCGTGGCTGCCGAGGAGGGAGAAGGGCGGGGCGAGGTCGGCGCCGTCGGGGCCGGCGAGGTAGCCCGGGGCCGACCCTGGTGCTCCCTTGACGCCGTACTGCCAGACGACCTGGTTCGTGCGCGGGTCCACCACCACCACGCGGTCGTTGCGGTCATCGGTGA
>JAJYAB010000227.1 GCA_021779775.1 Actinomycetes bacterium | reverse complement strand
GGACGGTGCGCTGGGCGTCCAACCTCTTTGCCGATGGGTTCCTCGTGGTGTTCGGCGCCGCTGGCGGCGACGGCAGAGAGCGGGTCATTGTCGCGGTGCCCTCGGACGCGCCGGGGGTGGTTGCTGGGCCACCGCTCGGCCTGTTGGCGCTGGGGGCGACGTGCTCGTCGAACGTGACCTTCGACAAGGTGCGAGTAGGCCCGGAGTGGGTCGTGAGCACCCAGTTCGAGACGTATCTTCGGGCGGTGAAGCCCCGGTTCCTGCTCTTGCAGAGCTCATTCTGCATCGGCTTGGCCCAAGCCGCGGTCGCCAGTGCCCGCTCCGGACTCGGGCGGAGCTTCGACGTGTTCCAAGCTGAGCACGACCGGCTCACCGCGGCCCTCGGGCTGATCGAGGCGCGCCAGCGACGCCTGGTCGGCTCCCTTGGGCCGGCGCAATCGGTGGTGGAGCACCGCCTGGGGGCAGCAGAGACTGCCCAGGCTGCCGTCGCCCTCGAACTGCGGGTGACCGGCGGCGGCGGGTACAGGGCGCCGAGCCCGACCGCCCGCCGGGTCCGCGAAGCGGCTTTCCTGCCGATCCAGTCCCCAACCGAGGGGCACCTGCGGTGGGAGCTGGCCCGTGCCCACGGCGCGTGCGACACACCCGTGACGAGCAGCGCTCGATGACCAGCGAGAAGCGGCATCTTCCCTGTGACCCACCGGGCGGTGCACCGGCACCCCAGGCGTTGCGACGGGGGCTTCCCTACGGCGCGGTCATGGCGACCGGCGCGGCTGCTCAGCTGGCTGGCGCCTGTAGGCTCACCGGTGCCGTGCGCCCACTCCTGTGGCTGGCCGTCGGCGAAGCGCTGTGGATCTGCGGGCGTGGCATGGCTCGCCACCGCCGGGAGCTCCGCCTTCCGATCTCCGCCTGGCTCGGGCTCGGCCCATCCGGCGAGCACACCGGCGTCTTGACCGTGCCGTTGGGCCTCGCCGTCGTCGCCACCGGTCTGAGCACACAGCACGGGGAACCGGCGGCGACCGTCGGGGTCGTGTGCTTCGTCCTTGCCTGGCTGGGTGCCGCGGTCTTCTTGGGTCGCTTCGTGGCCTCGATCGTTCGCTGCCACCGAGCCGAGACGGTCGACGGAGGCTGGTTCCTCGCTCCTGCCGCACTGCTCGGGGATGGCATCGCTGCCGCCGCTCGCGTCCCCCACGCGTCTGGCGCCATGCACGATGTCTTGCAGTGGGCGTCCCTCCTGGCGGCGGCTGCCGGCGTGGTCGGGTACTGGGCCGTGGCGGCCGCTGCCGCTGCACGCGTCACCCGGCGTGGCCTCGGAGATGACCGCAGGGTGCTGTGGTGGATCGCCGCGGGTTGCGGCGGGCTGGCCGCGGCGTCTGTCGGAAGAGCGCTCGCTGCCGACGACAGCTACTGGCCACCTGGCGTTAGCGTCGCGTGCCACATCGCGGCAGCTGCCACCTGGGCGCTCGCCGCGGCGCTCGCCGTGCCCATCGTGATCGAGAGTCTCCGATGGCTGTCGGGGACGCGCCGGATTGTCAGGCTGGCTCCATGGCCACCGACCTTCTCGACTGCCGTGTTCGCCCTCGGGGGTCTCGCCACCGGTGCCATGTTCCACGCCCATGCCATCACCATGATCGGCAAGGCGGCTGGATTCGCCACGCTCGCGTTGTGGGCCATCACCGCTGGCCTTCATGCCACTCGTGCTATCCCGACTCGGCGAGGCCGGCGCCGAGGCGTAGGCGGGCAGCAACGCACCGCCGGGGCACCGCCGAGGCGTCCGGCAGCCGGGGCAGCTCAGGAGACCTGGGACCGAGAGGATGCTGACGCGGGAGCGACGATCGCACTGATCGTGGAACCGTGAATACGCAGCCGCGCCAGTGGTTTCTCTACCATTGACTAGCTAAACTGTCCGAATGGTCCTCGGACGCCGCGTCAACGCTGAAACGGCGGCGACAGCCCGCTGCTCGGAGATCACTGGTCCCCAGGTTGGTCCCGCCGAGATGCCTGCGGGGGCGGGCGCCCGTCGGTCCGGGGTAGCCTTCGCCGCGGCCGGCGCGATGCTGGTTGTGGTTGGGGGCTTCGTGTCCGCCGCCGGGGGGGAGGCGCCGAGCCGGCATCTGGCCTGGGCCAGTGCATACCTGGTGTTGGTGTGCGGCGTCGCCCAGATACTGGTTGGCGGTGGCCAGGCGCTGGTTGCCTCGGACCCGCCGCGGCCGGGAGATCCTCGTGGCGCAGTTCTGCATGTTCAATCTCGCCAACGCGGGTATCCTGGTTGGCACCCTCGCAGGTGTGACGGAATTGCTCGACGTCGCGAGCGCATTGCTCATCGTGGCACTCGGTCTGTTCGCCTGGACGACGAGAAAGGTGGGGAGGCACCGGCGTCGGGTACTGCTCGGCTACCGGGCAATACTCGTCGTGCTCGGCGTGAGTGTTCCCATCGGCGTGATGCTGGCGCACTGAGGACCGGCCCGAGGCCCCGACCAGAGCCGGTAGGTCGTCATGCACCGGTCCCGCCGCGTGGGGCGCAAATTGCGCTCCGGCCGTGGTCCGGACGACCGAGCACCCCGCTGGCCCAGGTGTGCCAGGACGGAGCGAGCTCGGCCACATCCAGCAGGTCGGCAGCCCGTCGGTGGTTGCCGTAGTAGATGTTCGCCACATCGACCGCCCGGAAGCCGTGTGCGGGACGCTCGACCACGTCGATCTCATCGCCGGCCTGGAGTGTTCCTTCCTGTAAAATCCGCAGGTAGACCCCGGGGCGTCGGGCCGCGGCGAAACGCACCGGGAACTCGTCGTCGCCCATGCGGATGCCGAGCTTGTAGCACGGGATGCGAGGTTGTGTGACCTGGAGGAGCACACCGCTCACCTGCCAGCGCTCACCCACCACGGCATCGTTCAGGTCGAGGCCGGCCGTGGTGAGGTTCTCGCCGAAGCTGGCCGGACCCACTTCAACGCCGAGCTCCTCGGACCACCACCGCTCGTCCTCTGCCGCGTAGGCGTACACCGCCTTGTCGGGGCCCCCGTGAGCTCGACGGTCAGCCTGGCCATCACCCTCCAGGTTCACCCCGCTCACGGCGACCACCCCCACGACAGGTGACTTCCAGATTCCCGAGCGGATCGTTCGCCCCCGCCAGACCACCTCACGGGGCAAGCCCACATTCACCGTCCATACCACAGCGCGGGCAGCCTGTCGCTGGGATGGCGATGGGCCGGTCACCATCCGCTCGTCGCCAGGAGCGGGGGATGGTCGGCACTGCCCGACGCGGCAGGCGTTCCTGCGGTGAACTGCGAGCGGGAATCGTCCACCCCGGGGTGAGTAGGTTCGCCGGAGTGCGCCTGCGCCTGGACGAGCCGTTGGATGGCGAGAATCCGCTGGCGAATCAGGTTCACGCGGCGGGGAAAGCTGGTCGACCGGTGCTCGGCACGGCGGTGCTGCTGGGGTGACACCCGGTAATGGAGGGCAGGCGCACCGGTGTGCCAGCCATCGAAGAGGGTGCTCAGGGCGGCCAGCATCTCGACGTCCTCGCCCGGGGAGAGCGCGCTGCACCCGCCGACAGCCAGGAAGGCACCGCGGCGCACGAAGAGGCTGGCGGGATGGACGGGCAGCGGACCCTCGTCGTGTTCCAGCAACCACCGTGCGAATGCGGGGCGGGGCAGCGGTCCGGGGGCGAAGCCATGGCCGGAGATGGGCCGAGGTCCCGCTTCGGTCAGGTCCAGGGCCTCGCCGGTGATCCACAGCACGTCGGCGTGGCGTTCGACCATATCGATGACGGCGGCGAGTGCACCGGGGGGAAGGATGTCGTCGTCGTCCAGGATACGGATCCAGGTGCCTCGGGCACACGAGGCGTCGACGTTGCCACCCCCGGCAGGTCCCTGCTGCGCCCAGGTGCCGAGGTACCGGATCCTCGGGTCGCCGGGGAAGGTTCTCGAATCGACGGCAGGGCCGTCCTCCACGTCGATCCATTGGAGATTCCATCCGGGAGGCGGGCGCTGGGTTCGCACACTCTTCCGCGTCTCGGCGAGATACCGGTTCGGACCTCGGCGCAGCCGTGTGACAATCGAGATCAGGGTCATCGGGGACGGCCTGTTAATCGCCTGTTCCCACGCACGAGCAGGGCAGCCTGGCCGTCGGCCGAGCAGTTGGCCCCGAACGCAGTATCAGCATCGGCATGAGTGCTCAGCGGGGCTGTCGCTGAGGCAGAGCGTCCGATGGTCTGCCGAGGCCACGTGTGCCCGCCGC
>JAJYAB010000226.1 GCA_021779775.1 Actinomycetes bacterium | reverse complement strand
TGTCGACGGCACCGTCGTCGCCGTCGCCAACCCGTACATCGCCCGATCGTTGCACGGGTCGCTGAGCGACCTGCAGTGGATCACCAGCGCTTACCTGCTCGTGCTCGCTGTGCTGCTCATTCCCATGGGGATGCTGGGCGACCGGTTCGGGCGCCGCCGGTTGTTCCTCGTCGGGGTGGTCGGGTTCGCGCTGTCCTCCCTCGCCGTCGGCGAGATCGGCTCGGTGGGCGGTGTCATCGCCTTCCGTGCTGTCCAAGGGGTCTTCGGCGCCATCATCCTGCCGAACACCCTGGCCATCTTGCGCAGCACCTTCCCACCGGAGAGGCTGACCCGGGCCATCGGGATCTGGGGTAGTGCCTCGGCGCTCTCGATCGCTGCCGGCCCGATCGTCGGGGGCGTGCTCGTCCAGCACGTGTCGTGGGAGTCGGTCTTCTACATCAACATGCCCATCGGAGCCCTCGCCCTGGTCGTCGGGCTTTTCGTGCTTGGCGAAAGCCGGGACCCGCAGCCCCGCGCCCTGGACGGGGCCGGTCTCGCGGTGCTGGCGGGAGGGCTGTTCTGTGTCGTGTTCGCGCTGGTGAAGGCAGAATCGTGGGGGTGGGGCAACGCCAGGACTATCGGGTTCCTCGCCGCCGGTCTGGTCCTTCTCCTCGTGCTGACCCTGGTTGAACGGCATGTGGAAGCTCCGTTGCTTCCCCCGGTGCTGTTCACCAAGCGATCCCTGACCCTCGGCACGACAGCGGTCGCGCTGGCGTTCTTCGCCATGTACGGCGTGCTGTTCTTCGTCACCCTCTACCTGGAGAACATCCACGGTTACGACCCGGTCTCTGCCGGCGTGCGACTACTTCCCCTCACCGCCATCTTCGCGGTGGCCGCACCGCTCGGAGCCTTGATGAACGACCGCCTCGGCCCCCGGTTCGCGATCCCCTTCGGCATGGTGTCGATGACCGTCGCGCTCGTGCTCCTGCTCGACCTCCAACACAGCTCTTCCTACGTGCACCTCTGGCCGTCCTTCATGCTCATCGGGCTCGGTGTCGGTATCGTGGTCGTGGCCGCATCCGACGCCATCGTGGTCAGCGCCCCGCCAGAAGAGGCAGGCATCGCCGGTGGGATCCAAGCGACCGGCATTCAGCTCGGCGGCGTCCTCGGCACGAGCATCCTCGGCTCGGTCCTCGCCAGCCGCGTCGGGACGGTCATCACCTCCAGGCTCGACGCCGCTGGCGTTCCCGCACCGCTCGCCCGGGAGCTCCTCCGTGCGAAGCAGTTGGTCGCTCAGGGGCTCGCCCCACACCTGCCGGGGGCCCCTGCACAGCTCCAAGCAGCGGTCACCAGCGCCAGCCAAGCCGCGTTCATGTCTGGGTTGCACCAGGCGCTCGTCATAGCAGCTGCCGCCTGCGCCGCCACCGCGGTGCTGGGCGTGTTCGTCACTCGTCCCGAGCCGGAGGAATCGAGCACCTCGCCCGTCGAGCCCTCGGACCAGGTTCGAACAGATATCGGAGCCGGCGGAGACCCCCATCTCCGAGGCACAGATCCGAGCTGGGCGACCGACCGGGACTGACCCTGGGATTGGCGGCACACGACCAACCGGTGCCTCTGCAGGCTGCTCCGATCTCGGCCGACGAGCTCCACCGGCCGCACCCTCGGGAACCAGGCACCTTTCAGCGGACACGCCCCTGACCCGCGTGCCGCCGCCGTGTCCGCCGCCGTGCCCGCCGCCGTGCCGCCCGGATGCGGGCACCGACGAGCAGCGCGCCCAGCGCTACGACGATCGCTCCGATCGCCCAGCCGTCCGGACTGCCTGATCGGGGTCCGGCGTTCGGCGTCGACGAGGTTGAGGAGCCGCCGGAGCCGCCGGAGCCGCCGGAACCGCCGGAACCGCCGGCCACCGGCAGGTGCAGGGTCGGGAACCGGGCCACCTGCAGCACCGAGGCGGCGGTCCCCCCGGTGACGAGCGCCCCGGTCACCGCCGTCGCCGAGCGTTGCAGAAAGAGGGTCTCTCCGAGCTCGAAGAAGCCGGGGCCTGGCACCCCCGCCACCACGGTGCTCGCTGGGCCTATCACGGGTGCGCCGCCGGTGGCGTCGATCCCCACGGTGCTCGCCTGGTAGCCGACCGTGTCGGTGGCGCGGTTGTGGAACGCGGACACCAGCATCGCCCGGGAGCCGCCGCCGCCGGCCACCGCCGGCAGGAGCAGGTCGGTGCCGGCAGCCGGCGTCACGTCGGTGGTGGCCCAGGTGCCCCGCTGACCGGGTACCGGGCCCTGCGCCACCCGGACGACGCCCTGGCCAGCCGACCAGGTGGGCCAAGCCACGACGAGGCGCGACTGGACCACGGTGGCCGACGCCACCGTGAACGCGTAAAACGACGCCCCAGGAAGAACCAGCGGCAGGCCGGTACCCGATCCCACCACCGCCGGCGGCTCGACGGTTCCGTCCAAGCCAACCACCGCGGCCACCACGGCGACCGCACCGCCGGGCTGCTGCTCGGTCCACACCACCGCGGAGCGGTCTCCGGGCAGCGGGACGAGGGCCGCACCGAATGCCGCGCCGCCGGTCACCGATGCCAGCGTGACCGGCCGGGAGAATGTCGCTCCGCCGTCGACGGACACGGCGTACTCGATGACGTCGTGGCGGCCGACTACGTCACAGGCGTCGGCTGCCGGCCCGTGGGACCATGCCGCCCACAGCACGTGCGGGGGCCCGGCGGCCACCACCGGTCGGTCGTCGAACCCGGTGCTCCCCCGGGAGTCGTCGACCAGCACCGGGGCTCCGAACGCCTGGGACGCCGAAGGTGTCGCCGCCACGAAGACCGAGCCTCCGGGCAGGCAGGCTCCTGAGCCGCCGGCCGACGCACCGCCGGCTACCACCAGCCGTCCCCCGGGTGTCGCGGTGGCGCTCGGGTCGTAGCTCCGGGAGAACCCCGCCGGCAGCAGCGGCTGCGCAGCCGTCCAGGCGTTCGTGCCGGCCGCAGACCGCCATGCGTCGACCACGAGCGCGCCGCCGAATGTGGTGGCCACAACCGCCGTGCCGCTCGGTGCTGCGGCCGCCGCCGGCTCGCCGAAGCGCTCGGGCGGCCCGGTGGCCACCGTGCCGAGCACCGGAGCGGTGGGGGCGGGCGGTGCACTGGTGGTCGGTGCACTGGTCGTCGTCGTCGAGGCGTCGCCGCCCATCGCCAGCCGGGCAGCGGCATCCGTCGTGCCTGCTCTGGCGGCGCCACCGACGAGGCCGGTGATGATGAGGCTGGTGACGACGAGGCTGGTGACGACGAGGCTGGTGACGATGAGGTTCGGCACGGTCCGCCTGGTGTCGTGGTGGCGACGGAGCGTGGTCAGATTCGGGTATCTCGCGATCTTCATGGTCCTCACATGCGGATCTGGGCAGAATAGGCGGCATGGCTACCCCGATATCTGCCAACCGCCAGCGTCGAGTGTGGACCAAGCGCGCCGAGGGGTGGGACCACGGCTCTGTCACCGGGCTCGAGGTGGTGATCGACACCGTGCTCGACCGGGCGCAGCCGCAGCCCGGTGAGTTTGCGGTTGACCTGGGCTGCGGCACGGGGGCACTGACCATCCCACTGGCTCGCCGATGCGGCCAGGTGCTCGCCGTGGACGTGAGCGACGCCATGATCGATCGCCTTCGCGCACGACTGTCTGATGCTGGCTTGGGCAACGTCGAGACGCGGACGGTGCCTATCGAGCAGCTGGAGCTTCCGCCGGCCAGTGTCGACCTCGTCGTGTCGAACTATGCGCTGCACCATCTCCGCGACCGGGACAAGCAGGTCGTGGTGGAGCGGGCCGCCATCTGGCTGCGGCCCGGCGGGCGGTTGGCTGTGGGTGACATGATGTTCGGCCGGGGCGGGGAAGCCCGGGACTGGGCGATCGCTGCCGGAAAGATGCGTGCCCTCGGGCGTCGTGGCCCGGGCGGCTGGTGGAGGATCGCCAAGAACCTCTGGCGCTATCTGTGGCGGGTGCAGGAGCGCCCGGTCAGCCTCAGCGCGTGGACGGCCATGTTCGAGCGGGCGGGGTTCGAGGATCTGAGCAACGTGTCCGTCCATGCCGAAGCCGGTGTGGTCGCAGGACGCCGGAAAGCCTGACCGCCCTCATCGCGGGCCGCCATGCTGACGCGTAGCGTCGGGTGGTACTGATAGTCCAGCGATCTGGTACCGCTGCTCTGGGTTGGTGGTACCGGCCCGGTCGGATGCCTGCGGGCCGGTACCACCGTGTGGGGGGCCTATTCCCAGTACTG
>JAJYAB010000225.1 GCA_021779775.1 Actinomycetes bacterium | reverse complement strand
GGCGAGTTGGCACCCATGGCGGCGGCGACCGGCTACGTGGAGACCTTCGACCTGCGCCGACGCCGCAGCCTGCACCTCACCTACTACCGACACGGGGACACGAGGGAGCGGGGTATGGCCCTCACCGCCCTGGTCGACGCCTACCGGGCCGCCGGACTGTGCGTGGCCCCCGGCGAGCTGCCCGATTTCCTGCCCGCCCTCTTGGAGCTGGCGGCGGTCACCTCCGCCGGGGCCGCCGTGCTCTGCGAGCACCGAGCCGCCCTCGAGGCGCTGCGAGCCGACCTCGAGCAGGCGAAGAGCCCCTATGTCGAGGTGGTGCGGGCGGTCGTCGATGCGCTCGGTGGCCTTACCCGGGCCGACCGCAGCGCGCTGGCCCGTTACCGGGCCCAGGGACCGCCGTCCGAGCGGGTCGGTCTCGAGCCCTTCGCGCCGCCCGAGGTCATCGCCCAGGGGGTCACCAGCCAAGGGGTAACCATGGGAGCGACCCGGCGATGAACGGCATCACCGGCTTCGAGCTGTTCTGGTGGGTGATCCTGCCGTACCTGGCGCTCGCCACCTTCGTCATCGGCCACATCTGGCGCTACCGCTACGACCAGTTCGGCTGGACTAGCCGCTCGACCCAGCTCCAGGAGAAGCGCTGGCTCAAGTGGGGCAGCCCGATCTTCCACTACGGGACCTTCGCGGCTATCGGCGGGCACGTCATCGGCATCTTGATCCCCGAGAGTTGGACCCACGCCATCGGGATCCCCGAGGTCGCCTACCGCTGGTTCTCCGCCGGCGCCGGCACGCTCGCCGCGGTGCTGGTCATCGTCGGCGTGGCGATCCTCGCCGGGCGGCGCCTCTTCGTCACCCGGGTCCGAGCCACCACCAGCCCGGTCGACTGGCTGGCGCTTATCCTGTTGGCGATCGTCATCGCGATGGGCATCGCCGAGACCGTCGGGGTCAACCTGCTCGGCTCGGGCTACGACTACCGACAGAGCGTGGCGCTGTGGTTCCGGGGCCTGTTCGTCGGCAACCCTGACGTGGCGGCCATCGCCCATGCGCCCCTCCTTTACCAGGTGCATGCCACCGCGGCGTGGGCCGTGATCGCGGTGTGGCCGTTCAGCCGGCTGGTGCACGCCTGGAGCTACCCGGTGTGGTACCTGTGGAGGCCGTTCGTCGTGTACCGCAGCCGGGTCGCTGCCCCGCCCAACGAGCCGGGTACCAGCGGTCGTCGGTGGCGCAAGATCGGCGCCCGGTATTGAGCGCCCGGCGCAGCCGGCGACGCCAGTGGGCCACGCCCGTTGGGAGACGACGGTGAGCTGGGCTCGCTCGGACGCCGACGACCGATCTCGCGCCGCGACCAGCGTCTTGACAGGGGCGGCTCGGGCGTCGAAAGGACCCGACGCGCCGCCACCCCCGGAGGAGCTGCCACCGGTGCCGCAGGGACTGTGCCGGCGTGCGATCGCCACGCTCGACCCCGGCTACTTCGCCTGGGTCATGGCGACCGGCATCATCTCGGTCGGCGCCGACCTCCTCGGGTACCGACTGCTCTCACAGGTCGTCCTCGGGGTGACGGCGGCCGCCTTCGTGGCGCTGACCCTCGCCTATGCGGCCCGGATGGTGTGGTTCCGGTCCTTCGTCCGCCAAAGCCTGCGCGACCCGACCACGGCCATGGCCTACTTCACCGTCGTGGCAGGCACCGATGTGCTCGGCGTCCGTCTCGTCATGGCGGGCCACCCCCTCGTCGCCTTCGGGCTTGGCGTCGCTGCCGCCGTACTGTGGCTGATCCTCACCTACGGGTTGCCCTGGTCGATCGTGGCCGCCGCACGCCGGCCGGTCCTCGCTGAGATCAACGGCACCTGGCTCGTGTGGGTCGTCGCTACCCAGTCCCTGTCGATCATCGCCGCCGCCGTGACTCCGGACGCGCCATCGGCATGGCTACGGTCGGACCTTCCGGCGGTGGCGGTGTGCCTGTGGGGGCTGGGCGTCATGCTGTACCTGATTTTCATCGTGATCATCTTCCTGCGGCTTTTGCTCATCGAGGTCACCCCCGCCGAGATGGGGCCCGCCTACTGGATCGCCATGGGAGCGACGGCTATCAGCGTGCGCGCAGCGGCGGGGATCCTCGCCCTTCACGGCCCTCACGCCGGTGTCCTTGTGAGCTCACTGCGCCCGTTCGTCGTCGGGCTTTCGGTCGTGCTCTGGGCCTTCGGCACCTGGTGGATCCCGCTGCTCGTGCTCCTCGGGATCTGGCGCTATGTCCTTCGTTGCTACCCACGCACCTACGAGCCCAGGCTGTGGAACGTCGTCTTCCCCCTCGGCATGTACACGGTGGCATCGTGGACCCTCGGACAGACCGCCGGCCTCGGGTTCATGGCGGCGGTCGCTCGCGTGTGGGTGTGGGTCGGGTTCGCCGCCTGGGTGGCCGTGCTCGGCCTGATGGCCGTCGCGCTCGTACGGTCCCTGCGCGGCCACCGCGGCGCCCCGATCGAGTTCGGCTCGTGACGACCAGGACAGGACACGAGGCGTCGGACCATCTTGGTCGTCGCCGTCTTGGAAGGAAGTGATCGGGATGACCGAGGAACGCCCACCGCTGCCACCGTTCACCCGCGAGACGGCGCTGCAGAAGGTGCAGAGTGCCGAGGACGCGTGGAACACCTGTAATCCAGAGAAAGTGGCGCTCGCCTATACGGAGGACTCGGTGTGGCGCAACCGAGACACCTTCGTCACGGGAAGAGCCGAGATCATCGAGCTCCTCACGCAGAAGTGGGAGCGCGAGCTGGAGTACGCCTTGCGCAAGAACCTGTGGTCCTTCGACGAAAACCGCATTGCCGTGCGGTTCCAGTACGAGAGCCACGATCCGAGCGGACAGTGGTGGCGCAGCTACGGCAACGAGCTATGGGAGTTCGACGATCACGGGCTGATGCGCCGCCGCGAGGCGAGCATCAACGACGTCCGCATCGACGAGGCGCAGCGGCGTATCTTCGGCCCGCGCCCCAAGGAAGAGTACGGTCAGGAGCTCCCGCCGAGGTGATGTGCACAGCGCTGCGGGCCAGGCCCCAGCTCCCTGGCTTGCCCTATTCCTTGGGAGGTTCCCGCAAGACAGGGCCGAGCCCTCGGGGTAGCCGTGAAACTGGGTCGACGCCCGTGTGCTCAGGCGACGAGCGTGACGCAGCATCGCCCCGGCGCCGGATCGAGCCGGGCTGCACCCGCCGGGAGCCCGGCCTCCTCGGCGACGCCGCAGAGCAGCTCGTGGTTCATGTGGCAGACGAGGTCGCGGTGCTCTTCGGCCAAGGCGTGGAAGGGACAGTTGGCCAAGGTGATCAGACCGTCGGACATGCGGGGCTCGTAGCCGTGCTCGGCGAGCAACTGGGCCAGGCGCTGACCGAGCGGTCCTGGCTTGCTATCAGCCAGGCGAAGCGCCCTGGCGATCTGCTGCCCGTGCTCGCGGGCGACGTCTCGGAGCGCCTCGGTAACACCCACGGTCCCACCCGCTGATCGCTCGACAGCCCGAGCGAGCAGCGCCGCAGCGAGACCGTAGCGACGCTCAGGGATGCTGAGGTTGATCTCGCCTGCTGCCCGGCGGTACCACTTGGCCGGGCGCCCTGCCCCGGGGCCGCTTCGCCCGGGTGGGCGGCGGTAGTCCACCTCGACCAGGCCCGCCTCCGCCAGCTTGTCGAGATGGAACGCGGCGACGGACCTCGACACTCCGAGCGCGGCCGCCGCACCGTCGCGGCTCACCCCTCCGTCTTCGGAGGCCACATGATCGTAGATCCGCCGGCGCAGCGGCTCGTTCAGGGCCGCCAGCGCCGCAACGGGGTTGGTCTCGTCCTCGTGCTCCACGCCTCCCATTCTAAAACATATCCGAGTTGACGAAATCATCGGCAGCTTCTAACGTTGACGATAGTAGTTCTTAGAGAGGAGAAGCTGATGGCCATCGCAGCAGCACCGCCGCAAGGAGAGGGCTCGCACACCCTCCGGTTCCTGCCAAGGGTTCCGTCCGAGAAGCTGTCCGATCCCGCCTACCAGGCGTACCTGGTGCTGCGCACCACCTTCGTGGTGGCACCCATCCTGTTCGGGGTGGACAAGTTCTTCAACTGGATGACCTACTGGCCGAAGTACCTGTGGGTGGGCTTCCCCCACTTCCTGAGCGTGAGCCCGCAGCACTTCATGTACGGCGTCGGCGTCATCGAGATCGTCGCCGGGCTGGGTGTCCTGGTCCTGCCGCGCCTGGCGCCCTATGTGGTGGCCGGCTGGCTCGGCGGCATCATCACCAACG
>JAJYAB010000005.1 GCA_021779775.1 Actinomycetes bacterium | reverse complement strand
TGGTCGTTCGGTCGTGTGCCTCCCACACGATCACGACCAACGGCGTTCACGCGATCATCAAGCGAGTCCGCCAACACCCCTAGGCGAGAAAGAGCAACGTCGCCCTGCGCGGTGCGCTCGTCGAGGCGGCGTGGTCGGCCTCGCACTCCAGAGACAGCTACCACGCCGCCCAGTACCGGAGGTTCTGCCGGGGCTTCGGCAAGAAGAGCGAATCCAAGGCCATCTTCGTCGTCGCCCATTCGATGCTCGTCACCATCTGGCACCTCTTGACCAACGAGACCGACGACGAGGACCTCGGCGCGGACTGGTTCGACCGGCGCAGTGACAACGAGCGCCACGCACGGCAGCTCGCCCACCAGATCGAGCGCCTCGGCCACAAGGTCACCGTCGAACCCGTCGCCGCCTGAGCCACCCACGCATCGGGGCTCACGCCCCGAGCGGGGCTCCGCCCCGCACCCCGACTGGCGCGCCCACGCGAGAGCACACATCAGGTCATTCTCACGTCAGACCATGGCATCCTGAGCGCCGCCGGCATGGAGCCGGGCGATCTCCCGCTCGACGAGCTGCTCGTGCTCGTCCGCTTCGCGCTTCGCTCGCCGGGGGCTCCAACCGCCCTTCAGGAGGAAGATCAGCGGGAGGAAGACGGCCATGCCGGCGAAGCAGACCCACAGCCAGTGCTGCCACTGGGCGGGGGACGCGTTGGCGCCGGACTGCAGCGCGAGCAGGTGCGACTGGTACCGCTGCAGGAACGTCAGATCCGGCTTGATGGCGTTAATGGCAAGCAGGTTGTTCAGGCTGCCTGCCGCCGTCTGCGCCTGCTGCAGCAGCGCCGGCGGTATCTGCCCGATAGAGGGATACGTGGCAAGTTGCGTGAACAGTGCCTGGTGGTGCTGGACGATCGCCACCAGCTTCGGATAGTGCTGCTCGATGGACAAGGCCCGCGGCACGTACTTCTGGTACTGCTGGTTGTTCACGACGCGATTGGTCGCGCTGACCACGAACGGCAGGATGAACAGCGATATGGCGACCACCAGGCGGAGCATGCCGCCCCAGATGGCCAACCCGGTGGCGGAGAGCGCCGGGTTCCTTGCCTCCACCGTCTCGGTGAAGCTGGCCATCCACGTCGCGTAGGCCATCGCGGTGAAGAGGAACACGCCGGACGTCACCCAGACCATCGTGTAGTAGTCCGACGTCGGATGGCCGGTGTGCGAGATGAGGATCGCCATCATCACCATGGCCCCGATCGCGCCGACGACCATGAACGGCTTCCGGACCCGCAGGACGTCCGACAAGATGCCGAACACGACGAGCGACCCGCAGTCGACTGCCCACATCCAGGTGGCGATGCCGTTCGCCTGCGGCAGCGTGAAGTAGCTGGTGCCGCTGTGGAACACCGTGGCGAAGTAGACGGGGAAGAACCCCGACGCCGTGAAGAAGATCAGCAACATGACACACACGGCGAACGCCGACACGACCACGTCGGGCTTCAACATCTGGCGCCACGGATGGACGGTCGCCGCGTGGACGTCCATCCCACGGGCCCGCAGCTCCACCAGCTCCCGGTCGCGCTGGCTCACCATGAGCTGCTGGCGGATGCTCGGCGACAGCTCCCGCAGGAAAACCAACGCCAGGACGAACGCCACCAGCCCCACGATGCCCGAGATGATGAACTCGCGCTGCCAGTCTGTGGACGTGGCGCTGATGGTGTGTGTCCCGAGGATGCTCGCCAGCAGCACCCCAGCCACCGGGCCGAGCGTCCAGAAGCCCATCGCCGAGGCGCGCCCCAGCTGCGGAGTGAAGTCGCGCACCAACGCCGGGGTGGCCACCAGGACGGCTCCCTCGAACAGGCCCACTGCGACGACGCCGATCACGAACACCGTCTTCGACGTCGCGTTCGGGAGAACCGCGAGCTGGATGATCCCCACCACCAGCAGCCCTCCGATGACGACCTTCGTGCGGCCGATACGATCCGTGAGCCCGCCGACAATGGCGGCCGCCATGCCGGCCAGGTTGGACACCACGATCACGTTCACGTAGAAGCGGAACGTCAGGTGGAACTCACGCAGCAGTAGCGTGGCCACGGTCGTCGGGATGTAGTACTCGTACCAGAGCACGATGGATGCGACGACCACGACTCCCAGGTACAGGTACCGCCGCCCTGCGCTCGGGTAGTGGTCGAGCTCCCGGTCCCACAGCTTCCTCAGCATGCAGCGCTCCTCATCTCTCGTCGCTCTCCCCTGTCAACGCCCTGTCCACCTACCCGCCCTTCCTACCATGTCATGGCGCCGCCGCCGGGCCTCAGGACGGCAAGCGGATGGCGGCGTGGTCGCGGATGAAGGTGAGGAGGCGGATGTGCTTCGCCGTGTCGTGCTCCAACAGCTCGACGACCAGCGTCCACGCCGTCGTGTCACGAAACGGCCGGAGCTTCCTGCGCAGGGCACGCAGCTCTCGCCGGTCGGCGCGCTCGGCGGCCAAGAACCGGTTCGTCACCTCGACCAGCGCCGAGTCGGGTGCCCCGCACGGCAGGTTGGGCACCGCGTCGGGGTCGCTGGTCCAGGCGACGCCGTTGCCGAGCGCGGTCACGACCTGCCCGAGGAGCCGGTGGTGGCGCTCCTCGTCCTCGAGCAGCAGCCCGATCAGGTAGCGCATCGCCTCGGGGGTGTCGGGCGCCTCGACGAGCTGCCGGTAGGCGTCGATGAACTCGCCCTCGGCCGAGACGTGCTCGGTCAGGTGGCGGAAGATCTCCTCCTCGAAGACGCTCAAGCCGGACGGGCACCTGACCTGCGCCGCCGACCTGGCATCGGTGAAAGCTCTCATGGCTCCTCCTTCTCCGCTGCCTGATAGATCGCTGCCTGATAGATCGCCGCCTGATAGATCGCCGCCTGGCGCATCTCCTACTGCCCGTTCCCCCGGGCACCTTCGACCGAGAGCTGCCGGGCAAGCTGGCGGCCGAAGACCAGCGGGCCGGACACGCCCGCCTCTGGCTTGAGCTGTCGCGGCCCGAAGGCGGCCTCGGCGACGACGGTGGCGCCGGTGTCCTCGAGCGCCCGGCGCATCGCCGCCAGCGCGCCTTTCGGCGCTACGGCGTAGGTGCAGAAGACCCCGACAGGCCTGCCCCCGAGCCGAGGCAGCCCGGCCAGCCAGGCACGCATCGCCTTGGCCGGGCGCACGCCGGCCACCACGAACCCTTCCACGAAGCTGCCGACCACGACGGCGTCGGCGGAGGCCAGCTCGGCCGGGCCGACCTTGGCGATCGGCAGCACCCGCGCCTTGTACCCCCGCTCGGTGAAGCCGTCGGCGATCGCCGTTGCTGCCCGAGCGGTGTGCCCGCCGCTGCTCTCGTAGCAGACGAGCACCCGGGCCGCCCGGTCCGCCCCGGGGGGAGCGGCGCGGTCGGGACGGCCCGGGCGAGCATCGAGGACGGCTGCCGCGGCACGCCGGCCCTGTGCCATGGCCTCGACCACCGTCGAGGGGCCGACCAGCGCGTCGCCAGCGGTCCACACGCGTGCTCGCACCGGCAGGGCGGCGGCCCACAGGCCGACCTCGCGCCCGAGCGCCAGCGTGCCGACCGGATAGTGGTCGGCGAAGGCGGACGCCGGGCCGGCGAGGATGCCGCTGGCGCTCCAGTGCCGGTCCGCCAGTCCCGCAGCCTGGCGGCGGACCGGCGTGCCGGGGAGCGTGCCGGCGAAGGTCGGGTCCACCCGGTAGCCCATCGCCATCACGACGAGGTCGGCCCGCAGTGCCTCGGACGCCCCGCCGAGGGGCTTCGGCGGCCGGTCGGCCCTGGCCTGGGTGGTGCGGGCGAGCACGGCGCTGGCCACCCGGCCGCTGTCGCCGTCGGGGTCGAGGCGGGTCACGGTGGCGCAGAAGCGCACCTCTACGCCTTCGTGGCGGGCCTCGTCGAGCTCGTCGGGGCGGGTGAGCGCGAACCGCTCGTCGAGCCAGTCGACGCAGGTGGCCTCGAGCCCGAGCCGCCGGGCGGTGCGCGCCACGTCCATGGCGGTGTTGCCCGCCCCGAGGACGAGCACCCGGGAAGCCTCACGTCCCGGGTCGCCGTCCTGGCCCGCCAAGCCCAGCGCAGCACGGAACGCCACGGGATCGCCGCCCGGCTCGAGGGCGGCCTTCGCCCCCTGCAGGAACGTCGTGGCATCGGTCACCCCTTCCAGCTCGGCGCCGGGCACCGGCAGGCGCATCGGCATGCTGGCGCCGTGGGCGGCGATGACGGCATCGTGGGTGGCCAGGAGGCGGTCGAGGTCCTCGGGCCGGATCTCGGTGGCGCAACGCAGGTCGACGCCGGCCTCGGTGAGCTGGCGCCAGGGCCGGGCGGCGACGGCCTCGGGGAGGGTGAAGTCGGGGATCCCCCAGTTGCACAGGCCTCCTGGCACCGGGTCCTTCTCGTAGACGGTGACCGAGGCGCCCGCCTCGACCAGCGCCCAGGCCGCTCCGGCGGCAGCAGGCCCGGCACCGATGATCCCGACCGACATCCCGTCGACCGGCATCCCACCGTGCGACGACCCACCCCCCGGCAACGGCGCAGCGGGCGGCGGCACCGCCATGGTGTCGGTGACGAAGCGCTCCAGGCGGCCGATGGCCACCGGGGTACCGCCGGCCAGCGACCAGGTGCAGGACCCCTCGCACTGGGCGGCCTGGTTGCACACCCGGGCGCAGACGTCGGGCAGCACGCTCGTGCGCCGCAGGACCTCGTGCGCCCCCTGCAGGTCGCGGCGGCCGACGGCGGCGATGAAGCCGGGGATGTCGTTGTGCGCCGGGCAGCCCCGCACGCAGGTCGGGTCGGGGCAGGCCAGGCAGCGGTCGGCTTCGGCAAGCGCCTCGGTCCAGCTGGCGAAGCCCCGGCGCACCTCCCCCACGTCTCCGACGAGCCGCTCGGGTTGGACGGGCTCGGGCTCGGCACGGGGGCCGACGAGCATCGGCCCGTCGACGACGATGGCGGAGAACGGGCAGGTCCTCACGCACTGGCGGCAACCGACGCAAACCGCGTCATCAGCTTGGGCGATCCATCGCCCGGTGTCCATCGACAGCGCGCCCACCGGGCAGCGGATGACGCACTCCTGGCAGCCGGCGCAGCGGTCGGCGAGGACGGTCACCCGGGGCTGGCCGGTACCGGATGGTGCTTCGGTCGTCGCGATCAGGGTCATGGTGCCACCTCCGTGCCGGGCCCGGCTATGTGGGGCTGGGCCACTTCGTCCTGCCGGTCCTGCTGTTGCCGGTCCTGCCGGACCTGCCGTGTCCTGCCGTGTCCTGTCATTTCCTGTCCTCGCTGGGCCATCGGGATCCGTTCAGGGAGCCGCGTGCATCGCCACGTAGAGCAGCGCCGCCACGACCCCGCAGGCGGCCACCAACCCGAGGGTGGTGACTCGCACGGCCAGCGCGCTGCGGCCCACGGCCACCAGCTCGCGTCCGGCGATCCGCCAGGTGCACCAGGCCGCGCCGAGCGTGCCGGCGGCGATGACGATCACCTGGACCAGCACGATGCGGGGGTCGGAGAGGATCCGGGTGGAGTAGATGGGCGAGTGGGCGCCGGAGAAGCCGAAGATGTGCTGGACCGACGGCACGAGGCGGGCCGAGTGCTGGAAGAACTTCGGCAGCTGGCGGGCGAAGTAGTCGGCGCCGACGACGGGGATCAGCCCGTAGGCGATGGGGACGAAGAACGCCCGGAACCGCGAGCCCCGGTCGACGAAGCTGCCCGGGCGCTCCAAGTCGGCGTCACGCCGGGCGAGGAGTGCTGCGATGCCCCAGGCTGCCCCGGCTGTCGCCAGTGCCAGCAGGGCGATCGACCCGAGGTAGGCGACCGGGTTCGGGTAGTGGGGGAAGTGGAGGTGGCTGTTCAGCCAGTTGTCGAAGCTGGCATAGCCGTTGGTGGCGTTGATCTGCTGGTAGAGCACCAGGCCCCACAGCAGCACGACGGCCCACGCCACGTCCGCCCGGCGACGCCGCGGGGCGACGACCGAGGTGAGCGGGCGCTGGAGGAACAGCCCGACGTTGTCCTCCGGGCAGGCCTTGTAGCACTCGGAGCACAGCCCGCAGTAGAGGTTCGAGTCGGCGCTGCCCGGCCACGTGTACCACGGGCAGCCGAAGCCCTCCGTCCCGCCGCGCATGCAGTCCTTCGTCTCGCAGTTCAGGCACACCTCGCGGTCGCGGGTGCGGAAGCCGGCCACCGAGCCGACGGAGCCGATAGTGCCGATGAGCGAGGTGAGCGGGCAGATGTAGCGGCAGAAGGTCCGCCGCTCGAAGACCAGGAAGAAGACGAGCGCCGAGCCGACGATGCCGACGACCATCCACGAGGTGTCGGCGGGGTTCCCCGGCCCGGCGATGTTGAAGAACTCCTCGATCCAGGTGAGCAACAGGAAGCTGACGACGGGGATCAGGAAGCCGGCTCGGGCGAGCGGCTCGGGGAACTTGCGGCCGAGGCCCAGGGTCTTCTGGGTGCGCTGGAAGAAGGTGCGGCGTTGGATCCACTCGCCGAAGCCGCCGAATGGGCACATCATGCACCACGCCCGGCCGACCACCACCATCATGACGAACACCAGGGCGAACCAGACGTACCAGGTGATCGCCGCGCCGAAGTTCAGGCCGGGGACCGCCGTGCCGAGCAGGCCGACGAAGATCACCGTCCAGAACACGATCTGGTTCGGCAGGATCAGGAGGAACTGGAACTTCCGGCTGCGCACCAGGCGGGCGACGCGGGGGTTGCGGGTGATGTCCAGTCCCGGGTTGGGGTCCGAGGATGCGAAGCGCTCTTCGAGGCCCTCGCGCTCGGGCGGCCGCATCCGGAGTGCCACCGGCACCGGGTCGGCCAGGGGGGCTGCTGCTCGGTCCTGCACGTCGAACGCCATGGGGACCTCCCTTCTCAAGTGTAGAGAATTACTATACGTCGGACCTTAGGCCCATGGTAGACAGATGTCAAGTTCCGGACTATACCTATGGTATGAACCTCACACTCTCGAAACGGGGCGACTACGTCGTACGCTCGGCGATCTGCCTGGCACGCGTGGACGGGCTGGGGGCACCGAGGAAGCTGCGCCAGGTCTCCTCGGAGATGGGGGTGCCGCGCACCTTCGTCTCCCAGATCCTCGGCGACCTCGTCCACGCCGGCATCGCCGTCTCCTCGTTCGGCTCGAACGGTGGCTACCGCCTCGCCCGGCCCCCGGCCGAGGTGAGCCTCCTGCAGGTCGTCGAAGCCGGCGAGGGCCCGCTTGCCCCCGAGGCCTGCGCGCTCCGGGGGGGACCGTGCCACTGGAACGCGGTCTGCCCGCTGCACGAGGCATGGACCGCTGCCACCGACGCGCTGCGGTCCGTGCTCAGCGCCACGAGCCTCGCCGACCTCGTCGAGGCGGACCGGATGATCGAGGCAGGGGCCTACCCCGTCCCGGCGAACAGCCATCGCCTCCGCCCGCCCACCGTGGCGGTCGCCGACTCGGTCCAAGTCGAGCGGCCCGCCGCGGCCGTCGCGGCGAGGCTGCGGGCTGGCGGGCCGTCGTGGCTCGCCACCCACCTGGAGGCCGCCCCCGCCGAGGATGTGCCCGTGGCCGTGGCCGTGCCCGTGGCCGTGCGCGTCGGGCCGGGGGGGCCGGCGTGGCTCGGGAAGACCGTGGCCGTGCGCCTCGGCGATCCGGAGGGCACCGCCGAGGCCCTCGCCATCCCCCTCACCTGGGAGGCCACCGGGCCCGGCGGGATCTTCCCCCGGTTCGAGGGAGAGCTGCTGCTCACCGCCCTCGACCCCGAGCGGTCGGAGCTGTGCCTGACGGGCCGCTACCGCCCTCCCCTCGGGGTCGCCGGCCAGGTGCTCGACGAGGCCCTCCTCGTCCACGTCGCCCGCGCCACCATCCGCTCCCTGCTCCGGCGCGTGGCCCGGGACCTCGAGCTCGAAGGGGCGCCCCCGCCCGTTGGGAAGCCTGTCACCGTTGGGAAGCCTGTCGCCTTACAAGGAGCGTATCACTTGACATCTATCTGAGACACTTGACATCTCGGTGACGATGTCGCATAGTGTCCGTGTCAGGCAGTCAACGTTGATTCGTTCACTTGACTACATCTTGACTACGTCATCTTGGCTACATGCAGAACAGCCCCCCAGCCGGGCACGAGAAGAAATGAGGGCTCCATGTCCACGACGATCCCACGCACCGACGAAGAGGTCGCTGCGCTGCCAGACACCGCGCCGAACGGCTTCCCGCTCGACTGGTCGTGGCTGCGAGGCACGCCGAGCGAGTGGGGGGTGCGGGCCAAGCCGAGCGCCCGCGGTCTCACGATGCAGGACATCGCCATCGGCTCCTACGGGGAGATTCCCGACGTGGCTCCCCGCCGCACCATGGGCCCGCGCGGCTCCGCCATCGACGCCGATGTCCCCGACATGGGCTACCTCCTGAACGCCAAGTCCGACGTCTGGGCCGACAACGTCGTCGAGCTCTACGAGGAGGCCGTCGCCCGCCAGTGGTCCGCCACCCGGGACATCCCCTGGGGGGATCTCCAGGAGCTCCCCGACGACGTCGAGCACGCCATGTGCCAGCTGTGCACGCTGCTCACCGAGGTGGAGATGATCGCCGCCGACCTGCCCGCCAAGTGGATGTGGCGGATGAACCACGACTTCGTCGAGACGAAGATGTTCCTCGCCACCCAGTGCATGGACGAGGCCCGCCACGCCGAGGTCTTCCGCAAGCGAGCGCTCTCCAACGGTGGCGGCCTGCTGAAGTCCCAGAAGCGGACCGAAGAGCTGCTCCGCACCATCTTGTACGGCAAGACCTACACCCAGTCCTCCGCCCTCATGCACCTCCTGGGCGAAGGCTTCGTGCTCGACATCTTCCGCCAGGGCGAGCTGATCTCCCCGACCGACGTCGAGAAGCGGATCTTCCGGATGTGCATGCAGGACGAGGCTCGCCACGTCGCCTACGGCACCCTCCACATCCGCTACCAGGTCGAGCACGACCCCGACGTCGCCGACGAGATCCACCAGGCGCTGGACGAGGGGGAGAAGGTGCTCATGGAGTTCGGCACCCAGCCGGCGGTGATGTCCGCCCTGGCGACCCTCCTGGCCGGCGGGGTCGACGAGGTCGAGACGAAGGGGCTCCCGCTGCTCGAGCACCTGCTTGGGAAGATGCTCACCTCGTACCTGGCGCGCTGCGAGCGGGCCGGGCTCAACCGGGTGGAGCGGACCCTGATCCCCCTCGACCTCATGGGCATCGACCGCGCCGCGCTCGCGGTGTCCTAGCCGGAACGACGAGCGAAGGAGATCACCATGATCACAGATGTCAGCACCAGGGATGTCAGCACGCTACGGATCGACTCACGCGGGCTGCTGGATTCGCTCGCCAAGGCGATGAACGAGCACCCTGCAGAATACGGACTGCTCGGGTGGTGCGACCTCGACCTCGGGCTCGTCGTGCACCGTCCCGACGACGACGGCTTCCGGGCCCGGATCTGCTTGCGCGGCTACGGCTGCGAAGCGGTCGCCGACTTCCCGTCCGGCACCGAGGGCGACGTCGACTGCTGGCTGGAGGGCGACCTCGCGCCATGGCAGAGCATGCTCGACGACATCGTCGCCAACGGGCGGGCGACCGGCCTGCAGACGCTCAGCTCGCAGGTGCTCCTCGGCGACAAGATCCACCTGAGGAGCGCAGACGCCATGGGGGCTGACCGCTTCTTCCGGTACAACCAGACGCTCCAGTCGTTCTTCGACGCCGCTGCCGCCATCGGGCGGCCGGTCGCCTCCTGAGAGGAAGGATCCAACCATGCCTGTCCAAGACTGCCCGTACTGCCACGAGCCGCTCACCCGGGTTCTCGACCTGCCCTACGGCTACTGGGAGTGGGAGGGCACGCGGTACGCGCAGCGGTACACGACGGCAGAGGTGACCGTGCCGCCGTTCGCCTGCGCATCATGCCTGCGGGGCCTGCGCGAATTCCACCCCCAGGACGCCGAGCCGCGGGTGGTGACCACCGCATGACACGCCGATGAGCTACCTCGTCCGTGACGACTGCATCGGCTGTGGTGCCTGCGACTACGCGTGCCCGACCGGGGCGCTGCGCAAGACGGACTCGTTCCTCGGGCTCTTCGAGATCGACCCGTACACGTGCGACGACTGCGCCCGGTGTGTCTCGAAGTGCCCCATGGGCTCCATCGAGCCCGATCCCGCATGGCCGGTCTGCCACGGGAAGGGCTGCCCGCTCAGCTCGAAGCGCCTCGCCAATTTCGAGTGCGCCATCTGGCACGAGCGGTGCCCGGACTGCGGCGACACCCTGTGGCGGGCCAAAGGCACGGGCGCATGGTGCTGCTCGCGCTGTGACCTCGGCATGCGGGTGGTCTGCCCCAGGCTCCAGAACCTCCGCCGGGAGCAGCGTGATCTGGCCCCCGGCGACGCTACCGTTCAGCCCTGAAGATCCCGGGCATTCAGAAGATCCGAGGAGGACGAGTGGTGGAAAGCCGGAATGGGACCGGCGCCGCGGCCCGGCGCAGCGAGCCGCGGTTCGTGATCGTCGGTGCGGGGATGGCCGGCGTCCTGAGCGCCATCAAGCTCCAGGACGCCGGCTTCACCGACTTCACCGTCTACGAGAAGGCCGACCGTCTCGGCGGCACCTGGCGCGAGAACACCTATCCCGGCGTGGCGTGCGACGTGCCCTCACACCTCTACAGCTACTCGTTCGCGCCGAACCCCGACTGGAGCCACGTCTTCTCGCCAGGCGACGAGATCTGGGAATACTTCGAAGAAGTCGCCCGCCGCTACGGCGTCGAGAAGTACATCGAGTACGGGACCGAGGTCAGCCGCATGCAGTTCGTCGACGGCTCCTGGCACCTGGAGACCGCCGGCGGGCAGGAGGACCGGGCCGACTTCGTCATCGCCGCCACCGGTGTGCTCCACCACCCCGCGTACCCGGAGATCGAGGGCCTCGACCGCTTCGCCGGCCCGATGTTCCACACCGCCCGCTGGGACCACAACGTCCCCCTGGCCGGCCAGCGGGTGGGCATCATCGGGACCGGGTCCACCGCCGTGCAGGTCGTCTCGGCGACGGTCGACACGGTGGGCGAGCTCTGCCTGTTCCAGCGCACCCCGCAGTGGATCCTGGGCATGGCGAACCCGCCGATCGACGACGGGCAGCGCCAGCAGTACCGGGCCGACCCCTCGGCCATGCAGGCGCTGCGCTCCGAGCTGTCGCACACCTTCGAGGACAACTTCGCCAACGCCGTGGTCGATGCCGGCTCGCCGCAGCTGAAGATGCTGGAAGATCTGTGCCGGGCGAACCTCGAGGACAACGTCGCCGATCCTGCGCTGCGCGAGAAGCTCCGCCCCGACTACCGGGCGGCGTGCAAGCGGCTCGTCGTCTCGCCCGACTTCTACCAGGCGATCCAGCGCCCCAACGCCCGGCTGGTGACCGACGGGATCCGCCGCGTCGAAGCCCACGGGGTGCGCACCGCCGACGGGCAGCTCCACGAGCTCGACGTGCTCGTGCTCGCCACCGGCTTCCGGGTCGACCAGTTCATGCGCCCGATCCACGTCGTCGGCCGCGACGGCGTCGATCTCGACGACGTGTGGGCCGAGCGCCCCTCGGCCTACCTGGCGATCTCGATCCCGGAATTCCCGAACCTGTTCATGCTCAACGGGCCGAACGGTCCCGTCGGGAACTTCTCGCTCATCGACGTCGCCGAGCTCCAGTTCGCCTACATCATGCAGCTCGTCGACCTGGTGTGCAGCGGGCAGGCACGCCAGGTGAGCGCCACCAGCGCGGCGGCCGCCCGGTTCGAGACCGAACGCGTCGAGGCGGCGAAGCGGACCGTGTGGACGACCGGCTGCCGGAGCTGGTACCTCGACGACCGGGGCGTGCCGGCCGCTTGGCCGTGGGGCTTCGACCGCTTCCGGGAGCAGATGGCGCGGCCGGAGCTCGGCGACTACGAGCTCGTATAACCGACGGGAGCGTCACCCGGCCAGGAGGTGGGCGGCGGCGGCGAGGCCCAGGACGACGACCACGACCCGCAGCACCACCGGCGGGACCCGGCGGGCCAGGTGCGCCCCGATGTACCCGCCCACGAGCGCGCCGGCGGCCATCATCCCGGCGACCTCCCAGGCCACCGTGGCGTGGATGGCGAAGATGAGGACCGCCACCGTGTTGACCAGCAACGCCAGCACGCTGCGCAACCCGTTGATCTGGACGAGGGGGCCGGGGATGGCTGTGGCCAGCACGGCGAGGAGCACCACCCCGAGACCGGCGCCGAAGTACGACCCGTAGGCTGCCGCCACGAAAGACCCGCCATGGAGCAGGACGACGTGGACGCGCCTGCCTTCGTCCCGCCGGCCGAGCCACGGCACCAGCAGGGGCTGCACGGCGAACAGGAGGCAGGAGAGGAGCAGGAGGTACGGGGCCAGGAGACGGAAATCGGCGCTGGGCGTCGTCAGGAGCAGGATGCCGCCGAGGACCGCGCCGGCCACGACCGTCCCGCCCAGCGCCCGCACGCGGTGGCGCTGCGCCACGACCTCGCGCTGGAACCCCGCAGCTCCGCCCAGGTAGCCCGACCAGATCCCGACCGTGGACGTGACGTTGGCGGTCAGCGCCGGGTAGCCGACAGCCAGCAGCGCGGGGAAGGAAACGAGCGTGCCGCCCCCGGCTGCCCCGTTCACCACACCGGCCCCCAGCCCGGCGACGGCGAGCAAGAGATCCTGGGCCTGGGTCAGGGTCACCGCCACCACGACATGATCGCCGCCCGCTGCGCCGCCCGGCGACAGCGATCCATGTGCCCAGGTAAGCGGACCGTCGTTTCGGGGCCGTTGCGGGCAGGAGACCTTCCCGTGAACGATGGCAGACGAGGCCGGCGAAGTTCACATGGGGGAAATCTGGCGGGCACACCCCGGCAACCATCGACCGCTACCGTCGTCGGACGTGACGACCGCCGGTGCATCCGCAGCCCGGGCTGCACCATCCCAGGGCCGCATGGTGCTGCGGGGCGGGGTGCTGGCCGGAGGGCGGCGGGCGGATGTGGCCGTGGACTTCGAGCTCGGCGTCGTCTTGCAGGTCGGCACGGTGGAAGCCCAGCCGGGGGACCATGTCGAGCCGGTCGACGGCATGGTGCTGCTGCCTGCGGCCGCCGAGCCGCACGCGCACCTGGACAAGGCTTTCCTGGCCGTCGGAGCCCCCGGAGCGCTGGACAGTCCCGGTGGCGACCTGGCAGCAGCCATCGCCGCCATGCGGGCGTCGGACGCCGGACGCCGCGCCGACGAGGTCACCCGGCGCGCCGGGCGCGCCCTGCGGACCCTGGTGGCCCACGGGGTCACCGCCGTACGAACCCATGTGGACGTCCGCTCGCCGTTCGGGGTGGGCAACCTACGAGCGCTGGCCGCCGTCCGGCAGTGGGTGACCGCCACCGAGCTGGCCGACCTGCAGCTCGTGGCCCTGGTGGACACCCCGCTCACCGGCACTGCCGGCGCCGGCAACCGCCGGCTGCTGCGATCTGCCCTCGACGCCGGTGCCGACGTCGTGGGCGGCTGCCCCTACCGGGACCCGGACCCTCGGGGCGCCACCGCCCTCCTCCTGCAGGCGGCAGCAGATGCTGGCGTGGGCGTCGACCTGCACACCGACGAGACCATCGACCCGAAGGTGCTCACCGTCGCCGAGCTGGCGATGCTGGTGGCCGAACGGGGGCCGGGCGCCGGCGCCACGGCAAGCCACTGCGTCAGCCTGGGGATGCAGCCGCTCGCAGTGCAGCGCCGGATCGCCGCCGGCCTGGCCGAAGCCGGGGTGTCGGTGGTGACGCTCCCGCAGACCAACCTGTTCCTGCAGGGTCGCCAGGTGCCGACCGCCGTACCTCGGGGCCTGACTGCGTTGCCGGCACTGCTGCAGGCCGGCGTGACGGTGGCAGGGGGTTCCGACAACGCCCGGGACCCGTTCTGCTCGGCCGGTCGCCTCGATCCCTGCGAGACCGCCGCCCTGCTGGTCATGGCCGGGCACCTCGCCCCGGCGCACGCATGGCATGCCTGCAGCTCGGCAGCCCGGGTCGTCATGGGCCTGCCGGCAGCCGACCTCACACCCGGGTCGGCAGCCGACCTCGTGGCCATCGAAGGCGCCGACCTGCTCGACGCCGTCGCCGGCGCCAGCGAGCGGCGCGTCACCGTGCACCGGGGCCGGGTTGTCGCCCGGACCGAGGTCGACCGCCAGGTCGGCACCGACCCCCCGTTCGGTGCCGCCCCCATGGTCGGTGCCGCCCGGTGACGAGCTCGGTGCTCCGGCCCGCAGCGGTGAAGGGGGCGATCCTGCAGCCCGGCCAGGGTCCGCGTGCCGGCGTCTACGTGCCTGCCGAGGCGGGCACGGTCACATGGGGCTGGGTACGCGGCGGTTCCACGCCAGCGATCGCCACCGTGGCACCAGGAGCGCTGGTCACCGTCGACACGGTCAGCCACGAGGGCATCTTGCCTGACCAAGGGCGCGATCCGGTGGCCTATTTCGGGTCGTTCGGGGTGGACGCCGCTGACGTCCTTTCCGACGCTGTGGCCCTGGCCGCCGGGCCGGAGCCCCACGACCCGTCGGTGGACGGTCCCCATGTGGTCACCGGCCCGATCGACGTGCGCGGCGCCGAACCGGGCGACGTCGTCACCGTGGAGGTGGTCGACCTGATGCTGCGGGTGCCGTACGGCGTCATCTCCAACCGGCACCGCCGGGGGGCGCTCGCCGGCGAGCTGCCCGAGCCCGCTGCCGGCGGCAGCGGGCCACCGGCGGTGGTGAGCCGGTTCGCCACCGCCGACGGCGACGCCGGCACGGCCACCGTGCACGCTCCGGACGGCCGCAGCCTGCGCATGCCGCTGCGGCCGTTTCTCGGCCTGGTGGCGGTGGCGCCAGCAGGCAGCGACGCCCACTCGGTGCCGCCGGGCCCCCACGGCGGCAACCTCGACGTCCGCCTGCTCGGGGTGGGCAGCCGGCTGCACCTGCCGGTGCGCTGCCAGGGGGCGCTCGTGCAGGTCGGCGACCCGCACTTCGCCCAGGGCGACGGCGAGGTGGCGCTCACCGCCCTCGAAGGCTCGCTGCGCGCCGTGCTGCGCATCCACCTCACTAAGGGGGGGTGCCCCTCGTGGGACCTGCCCTACGGGGAGACCGACGACGCCTGGCTCCTGCTCGGGTTGCACGAGGATCTCGACGAGGCCGTCCGCATCGCCACCCGTGCGGCGCTGGCCCTGGTGACCGAGCGCACCGGTCTCGACCGGGCCACGGCCTACGCGTGGCTCAGCGCGGCCGCCGACCTGTCGGTGTCCCAGGTGGTCGACGGGGTGAAGGGCGTGCACTTCGCCGTGCCGAAGGCATGGCTGGACAGCGTCGGGTGACCGCCGGCGGCTCGAAGGCGGCACCGGCCCTGGCCGGCCAGCCCGGCACCGACCTGAACGTGTCGGCGACCCTGGCAGCGGAGCTCGGCGCGCTGCGGGTGGGGCCAGACCTCCTGGCGGCTGGCAACCCTCGGGGCACCCTGGCCGGCGTGCCGATGGTCGTGAAGGACCTGATCGACGTGGCCGGGGTGGCCACCGGCGCCGGCAACCCGACGTACCTGGCGGGTACGGCGGCCGGGTCCGAGCACGCGCCGGCGGTCGAGCGCCTCCTGCGAGCCGGGGTGTCGGTGGTCGGCAAGTCGCACACCGACGAGCTGGCCTTCAGCCTGTCGGGCACCAACGTGCACTACGGCACACCCCGGAACCCGGCAGCGCCAGGCCGGGTGCCCGGTGGCTCGTCCAGCGGGTCGGTGTCGGCGGTGGCCGGGGGCCTCGTGCCGCTGGCCATGGGCACCGACACCGGGGGCTCGATCCGGGTCCCGGCCTCGTACTGCGGGGTCTTCGGGCTCCGGCCCACCTACGGGCGCGTCCCGTTGACCGGGGTGGTGGAGCTGGCTGCGTCGTTCGGCACCGTCGGCCTGCTGGCCGCCTCGGGACCGCTTCTGGCTGCCGCCGGCTTGGCGCTGCTGGGCGAGCCCGAGCCGGCAGGCGGCCCGCTCGCCGCGGCAGGGGGCCGGCCAGCGGATGGTGGCCCGGGTTCCCATGCGGGTGGGGCCCCGGCGGATCTGCCCAGCGCCCTCGTGGTGGCCGACGACCTGATGGCCGAAGCCGACCCGGTGGTGGCCAAGGCGGTGATCGACGCGGCCGAGGCGCTGGCCGGCGATCTCGGAGTTCCTCTCCGGCGGACCACGGTTGCCGGGGGGGAGCTCGACGGGTGGTTCGCGGCGTTCCGCGGTCGGCAGATGGTGGAGGCGTGGCGGCGCCACGGCCCGTGGATCGAGCGCTGCCGGCCCGATCTCGGACCGGGGATCGCCGCCCGGTTCACCGACGCCAGCCGCCTGCCCGCCGATGCCGCCGATGCCGCCGGCCCGGCGGGACGCGCCGTCCGCTGCCATATCGACCGGGCGCTGCCCGAAGGAGCCGTCCTGGTGCTGCCCTCGGCTGCCACCGTCGCCCCGACTGCCGACCTGGACGGTCCGCACAAAGCCGACCTTCGCCAGCGCACGCTCCGGCTCACCTGCCTCGCCGGCCTGGGCGGCCTGCCAGCGGTCAGCCTGCCACTGGCTCGTGCCGGCGGGCTGCCTGCCGGGGTCTGCCTGGTGGGACGGGCCGGGCAGGACCGGCTGCTGCTGGCCGTCGCCGCCCGGTGCGGAGACCCTCAGGTGGCGTCCACCCGGGACCGGATGGACTCGAGGCGGTGGTGCACCTCCTTCGACACCGCCGGGCCGTCGACGGCGACCAGGCGGCCGTCCTCGCTGACCAGGCGGCCACCGACGTAGACCTGGTGCAGGTTCCGCAGGCTGCAGGCCAGCACATAGGTGCCGTAGGGATCCCAGAGCGGCCCGGTATCGGGACGGCGGGGGTCGACGACGACGAAGTCCGCCCACTTCCCGACCTGCAGGCTGCCCACCTGGTCGGCGAGACCGAGCACCTCGGCGGAGCCCATGGTGTGCAGCCACAGCATGTCGCGCACGCCGAGCACCGTGGCGTCCTTGGCGGTCGCCCGCAGCAGGTACAGGCCGAAGCGCATGTTCTGCCAGGGATCGGCCACGTCGCTGCATGCCTGGTCGTCGAGCCCGACCCCGACACGCATGCCCGCCGCCCGGTAGGCGGGGATGTCGGCCACCCCCGAGCCCAGGCGGCCGTTGGATGCCGGCTGCCACACCATGGCGCAGCCGGCCGCCGCGGCGTCGGCCACGATGCCCGGCGTGGTGTGGATGAAGTGCCCGAACACCAGGGTCGGACCCAGCGCGCCGGCCCGGCGGTACCAGTCGAACCGCTCCTGCTGGGCAGCCACCTCGAACGGGCTCTCGAGGAAGTGGGGCTGGTTCACCAGGCCGTGGCGATGCATCACGGTGGCCTCGGCCACCGCCAGCTCGGGCCCCAGTGCCCATTGCACCCCGCCGGAGATGGCGCTGCCCAGGTATCCGGGGTGGTCCCGGTAGCCGTCGGCGAACGCCAGGTTCTGCTCGGCCTGGTCGATCGCCGCGCTCGTCCCGTCGGTCCATGCCTCGTCGAGCATGATGCTGTGGACGAAGCGGATACCGGCGTCCACCTTGGCCACCAGCTGGCTCTCCACCAGCGCAGGCGGGCGGACAGCGCCGCCGTAGGTGCCTGACCCGTCGGCGGCGGCGCTGAAGGTCAGGCGGCTGGCGGTGAAGTCGTAGGCGGTCGTGATGCCGTTGGCGAGGAAGTCCAGCGCGCCGTGCAGGGTCAGCCAGTACATGTCGTCGGGGTCGGCCGCCCGCGTGTAGCGGGTCATGGCGTCGATCCACCCGTACAGGCCCTGGTCCGTGCCCAGCCCGCG
>JAJYAB010000224.1 GCA_021779775.1 Actinomycetes bacterium | reverse complement strand
TCCGTGCCGGGTGCTCCATGAGGACGGGTGCCCCCTGAGGCAGAAGCGCTCAAGTTCCTGGCCGGGTTGGGTCCGAGGGCCAAGACGAGCCGGTATCTGGCCGCTCGCCGGTGTCCACCAGGGTTTGGGCAACCTCTCGGAGCTTCAGGTTGAGGTGCTGGGAGGCCCGACGCAAGATGTCGAAGGCCTCCCCGGCGGTGACGCGCTCGCGCTCGATGAGGATGCCTTGCGCCTGGCCGATCACCTCCCGGCTGGCCAACGCGGCATGAAGGTTGGCGGCCTGGCGCTCCTCGCCTTCGCGGTTCTGTGCCGAGGTGAGGGCAAAAGCGGCCAGCGCTGCGAGGAGCAGCCCCCTGGCTCGATCGTTGACCCCGAAGGCGGCGGGGTGGCGGGCGTAGAGGTTCAGGGCTCCGAGGGTTCCATTGGCAAGGAGGGGCAGCGCCAGCAGGCTGCGCACCCCTCTCGCTGCCGCCTGGGGCCCGAAATGGGGCCAGCGGGGATCGTCGCCCAGATCGTCAGCGTAGAAGGTCAGACCTTGGGTGATGGCGTCGAGGCAGGGCCCTTCGGCACTGCGGTGCTGGAGAGCGTCGACTTCGGCCACGATAGGTGCGGTGTGCACCGGGGTGGTGACCACGTCCCCCTCGACGAGGAAGATGCCGGCAAAGTCGCAACCCTCGATCGTGACCGCTGCCAGGTCCACCACCTGGGCCAAGATGTCTTCCACGCTGCCGGCCGATACCAAGGCCCGGGCGATCTGGGAAAAGTCGGCGGCCAGCGCCGAGGTGGGGTCCTCGGTGGAGGTGGGGTCCTCGGTACTGCTGGCCATAGCTCCTCGCTCGTAGAGCTCTCGCCTCTCATCTGGAGGGTCAAGGCTGCTGTTGCCCGTCTCCACGCCGCAAGAGTAGAATAGGCGAACCTTCTACAGCGAGGGTTTCCAGCGAGAGATCCGTAGTGTGTCGGCACCACTCGTGGCGCAGCATTCACTACGAATCTCGGAGGCGACAACTTCATGTCGAATTGCTCGCTGTGGTCCGAAGGTGAATCCCCGAAGCGCTCACACCGGGTATCGCCTTTCCGTGGAGGGTGCCCAGCTGCTGCAGTCGTCCGAGCACGTGGTGGGCACCGAACCGCTTCGCGGCCGGGCGACGACCAGACGCGAGCCCGGAGATGATCACGGCCGACGACCCTTTCGTGAGCTTCGCCGTCACCCTTGTCTTTGTCGGGCCGACGGCGGCACTCGGCGTATGGGGCGAAGTGGACCTTCTGACCGCTCCGGCGCTAGGCGCCATCATGGGCACGGCGATCGACCAGGGGCACCGCTCCGTCGTGTTGGACCTGGCTGGCTGCGACTTCATGGACGCATCGGGGCTGCGGGTGATCGCCGACGGAGCACACCGCCTCGGGCTCTCCGGCGGCGTGCTCACGATCCGCTCGCCGTCAGCCAGGGTCCGGCACGTGCTCGACATCGCGGGAATGTCCGATCTGGCCCGCCTGGAGCCATCCGGGCAGGCCGGAGGCCACCTCGGGTTGCAACAGTCAGCCGGCCCACCCGCTGTAGCGGTCAGGACCGGTCCTGACCGCCCGGCTCTGCACCTGAGGAAGGTCACGGCCATCCCCGCCGATGACGACGTGGTCGACGGCGCGCTGCGGCTGGTGGTGAGCCTGGCCAGGGCCGTGGTCGGCGGTGCCGATGGTGTCAGCGTGTCGCTTCGTCGCCATGGATGCCTCGACACGGTGGCAGCCAGCGACCAGACCATCTCGACGATGGATGCTGCCCAGTACGCCACCGGGGAGGGGCCCTGCGTCGACGCCTCGGTCGAGGGACGTTGGTTCCACGCCGAGGCCCTGCACGCCGAGACCCGCTGGCCCACCTTCACCCCCAGGGCACGAGCCCTCGGGATCAACGCCATCTTGTCCACGCCCCTGGTCGCCCGGGACCGGCCAGTCGGCGCGCTCAACATCTACTCTCGTACCGCTGACGCTTTCACATCCGAAGACCAGAAGATGGCCGCGGTGTTCGCCGCCGGAGCCTCGGCCATCTTGACCGACGTCAGCACGGACGTCGCCGACGACCAGCTGTCCATGGGGCTCGTTCAGGCACTGCGTACCCGCCAGGTCATCAACCTGGCCCAAGGCGTGATGATGGAGCGCGACGGCATCGGTGAGGACGAGGCATACGCCGCGCTCCAGCGCAACTCGACGATGACCGGAACATCGTTACGGGACCGGGCCGAAGACATCGTGGGCTCCACCCGCTGGCTCGTCAGAGATCGCCTGGCTGAACTACGGACCGACGTATTGGACGAGCACCGCCGCGATGTCGAGCCGTCTCACGGGGAGCTGTAGCTGCGCTACTTCGAGCCCGGGGGCATGAGCACCGCGCTCGCTCCCGGGGCTCCGGCTCCTGGGGCTCCCGGAACCTCGGAGCCACGCTTCGCTGGTGGAAGCGTGACTGGCCGTCGCTCGTGCTGCCGAAAGCACCCTCAGGACTCGACGTCCCAAACCCTGTCATGCGACCAATCGGCTACGTCGTCCTGCAGCACACGGTTCGTCTGGACCGGCCCGTCAGAGCCGACGACCGTTGGCTGCGGCGCATCCCGAACGAGTTTCCACAAGTCCGTCGCCGAAGAGGACCAGCCGGTGACTCGCCTGACCCATACCATCTGGCGACCCTTCACAACTATCGCAGCTTGATGTCCCTTGCCCAGGACGCCTGCAAGCCGATGTTCGATCTGCGCGCCGCCGGCGACGCGCTCGGGTCGACCGGTGGGCTCGTCCAGACGTGCTACCTCGAGTTCGAGAGGCTGGCGCTGCGGATGACAGACGCGGCCCACATCCCGGTGCCGTCCGAGAGCTGAGCACCGGGGCTTCGCGTCGACCGCCCGTCCAACAGACCGAGCCGGGCGCTCAGTCCCCTGGAACAGTTGCAAGCCATGACACCACTGGCTCGCGCGTATGCTGGCCAGCGACCCGGTGGCCTTGGGGTGGCATGATACGAACACCCCGATCGACGCGAACGACCGGGTCACCGGGGTAGTCGACGGGCATGCCATCCGCCTCGACAACCCGAGCGGGGTCCTTCGGCGCGGCGCCGTTGAGCGGTGAGCAAAGGTCCGCAGCAGCGCAAGAACTGGCCAGCCACCGAGGTATCCGATCATCCCGATGGTATGGTAGATGGTATGGCTACGAAGAAGGTCACCGTCACGCTCGACGCCGATCAGCTGGACCGTATCCGCACGCTCGTCGGGTCGGGTGCTGCTCCGAGCATATCGGGGTTCGTGCAGCACGCGGCAGGTGTAGCCCTCGACGACATCGCTGGTTGGGGCGCCATGTTGGCCGACGCCCTGGAAGCGACCGGAGGCGAGCTTTCCGCCGAGGAGCGCCGTTGGGCGGACGAGACGCTCGGCAACAGAAGACGCCGCGGGTCCTCTGCGGCCTGATGGCCGGCATCACCTTCGACGCCGGGGGGCTCATCGCCCTGGACCGGAACGACCGTCGGGTCCTCGTACTGGTGGCGCGCGCCGCTGAGACGGGTGCTCGCGTCACGATCCCGGCCACCGCTTTGGCGCAAGCGATCCGCCAGCCGCAACGCCAAGCCCGCTTGGCCCGGCTCGTCCGCCAACCGACCACCGACGTCGTCCCGCTCGATCGGGTCGATGCGACGAATGTCGGGCGCTTGCTGTCGGCGAGCGCGACGGCCGACATCGCCGACGCGCACGTGGTGATCTGCGCACGTCGTGCCCGCCAGCAGGTTGTGACATCCGATCCTGACGACCTCACGGATCTCGATCCGCATATCGGTCTCGTGATCGTCTGACCAATGGACATCGCCCTGGATCGGCTCGGCGTGTTGCTGGATCAACTGGACAGCGCACGAGACCTGAGCCAGCAACGCCTGGAGGACCTGGACGACGACGAATACCTGTGGGAACCGGTGCTCGGCTGCTGGTCGGTCCGTAGTCGAGGCGAAAACGTATGCGCCCAGGCCTACGGGCCAGGCGATTGGCAACTCGAATTCGAGCTCAACGCGCCTGAGCCGCCGCCGGTCACGACGATCGCTTGGTGACTCGGGCACCTGACGAGCGGGATCGCCGGGCGGTGGAAATGGACGTTCGGGAGTCGCCGACGCCCGCCTGAGGACCTGGTTAACTTCACTCCTCGCGTCGGAATCAGGGGATGCCGAGCACGTCCCTCAGCGCTTGGTCAACCGCAGCGAGGTCTGCGACCTCCAGCGCGCCGCGCTTGGTTGAGTTCCCATGACCTGGCGGTCACCAACGACGGATGAAATGCTGGCGG
>JAJYAB010000223.1 GCA_021779775.1 Actinomycetes bacterium | reverse complement strand
CTCCACCGACGTGATAGCCGCCGGGAGGCAGATCAGCACCCGGGGCCGGTTCAGCCGGGAGACTCCGCACCGTTGGAGCAGGAGCCGGATCATCTTCTCGGTGATGTCGAAGTCGGAGATGGCGCCCTGGCGCAGCGGCCGGACCGCCACGATGTACCCCGGGGTGCGACCGATCATCTGCCATGCATCCTGGCCGACCGCCAGGACGTCGTGGGTGCGGGAATTCAACGCGATGACGGTGGGCTCGTTCAGGACGATGCCCTTGCCGCGCGCGTAGACCAACGTGTTCGCTGTGCCGAGGTCGATGGCGAGATCTCTAGCCATGGTGGCATGCCCGCATCCGACCATCGTAGGACCGCGCATGTCCGCCCGTCGCCCTGCGGGCACGGTTACCGCCGGTGGCGACGCCGCGTCCGGCAGGCCCGCCGGTATCCTCGGGCCATGGACGGCGGAGGCTCGCAGACATTTGGGGATCCGCCCGAAGAGCCTGGCGCCGGCCGGCCCGCGGACACCGGCGCATCCGAAGGGGTTGCCCCGTTCGGCGACCCGGATTGGCCCGACGAGCTGCCGATGCGGGGCTGGGTGGCTCCCGATGACCGGCTCTGGTTGCACCCCTCGGAGCTCGCCAAGCGAGCTGCTGGCGGTGGCTCACCCCATTCCGGTCACGTACGCAGCCGGTCGTCTGCCGGAGCGGTTGGTGCTGTCGGCGCGGCTGCCGTGGCGGCAGCGGTCGTGGCGGTGTTCGCGCTGAGCAACGCGGGGGCGCCCATCTCGCCGACCCTCGGGCCGGGGGGCTCCCCCGGCGTACCGGCCGTGTCGGCTGCCGCAGCAACGGTCACCTCACTGGCCACGGAGGCGCCTGCGGTTCCCGGGCCGGGCACCGACGCCCGCATCATGCAGCGTGTCCGGGCGTCCCTGGTCCAGCTGATCGGCACGCGCAGCGGTTCGCCCGCCGCGGTCACTGCCGCCGTGATGCCCGGCGGGTCGGTAGCGGTCACCGCCGCCTCGGTCGTGGCAGGCATGACCGGCTTGGAGGCGGTGACTTTCGACGGCCGGAAGGTACCAGCGCACCTGGTCGCCAACGACCCGTACGCCGGTGTCGCCCTGGTCGACCTGGGAGCCACGTTGCCGCCGGCAGCGTTCGCCGACGAGCCGGTCTGGCCCGGCGAATCGGCGTACGAGGCATGCTTGTGCGGCGGGCAGCCCGCCGGCGCGTCGGGATCAATGCAGTCGCAGCCTGCGACTGTCGTGTCGGTGGGGACTGCGGCCACCATGGAAGACGGCCAGCCGCTGCTCGATACGATCGGGGCGGCCCCCGCGCTCGGCCAGCCGGCTGCCGGCGGGGTGCTGATCGATGGTGCCGGACGGGTGATCGGCATCTCCGAGGGTGTGTTGCCCGACCAGCTCGACGCGGAGGCAGGCTCTGCCGCCCCGCCGGCATCGGTGTTCGTGCCGTCGTCGTTGGCCCTGGCCGTCGCCAACCGGATGGTAGGCACCGCTCCGATGACCCACGGCTGGCTGGGCATCACCGCGGCGAACGCACCGGGGGGGGAGTGCGGTGCACAGGTCGTCAGTGTCATGCCAGGATCACCGGCGGCCGCCGCACGGATCACGGTAGGCGAGCTCGTGGTAGCTGTAGACGACCGAGCGGTGTGCTCGCTGGCCGATCTCCAGGCGCGCCTCTACGTCACCGATCCTGGCCAGCAGGTGCGTCTCGACGTCGAGTCGGCGACCGGCACGCACACGGTGTCCGCCTGGCTGACCCCATTGCCGGCTGCCCGCTGACCGCTCATCCGTCGACGCCGCCTACGATCTGAGCTATGGACCTCCCCGGGCCAGCTTCTGGCGCAGGCGGCAACTTCTTGCAGCAGTTGCTGGGCGACCTCATGCAGATGATGGGAACGGGGATGGCGGGGGGTGGAGCCCGCGTCGAGCTCGCCCGCACCTTGGCGCACGGTGTGGCTGCCGCCGGAGAGCCCGAGGCGAACGTCGATCCGGTAGAGCGCATCGCCCTGGAAGAGCTGGTTCGACTGGCGGAGATGCATGTGACCGAGCTGACCTGCCTGCAGGTGTCCCCCGTGGAGGTCATGGCAGTCCCTGCGGGCTCGTGGGCCTGGCACACGGTGGAGGACTGGCGGTTCCTGCTGGAGGCGGCGACCGAAACTGCCCCGGCGGGTGGCGCAACGCCCGGTGCGCCGGGCAGCGAAGCCCTCGACCTCGGGGGTCTCCTCGGATCAGGCACCTTCCCCGGAGGTGCCGAGGACGAAGGCAGGGACCCGACAGGCGAGCTCGTGGCACGCTGGATGACGACCATGGGCCCGATGCTGGCGGCCATGCAGCTGGGCTCGGCCATCGGCCACCTGGCACGGGCGACCCTGGGTCCGTACGAGCTGCCGGTACCTCGCCGTGCCGGCGACCGGCTCCTGATCGTTCCGGCCAACATTGCCAGGTTCGCCGAGGATTGGAGCTTGCCGATCGATCAGGTCCGCCTCTGGGTGTGCCTGCGCGAGGTGACCACGCACGCGGTGCTCTGCCGGCCCCATGTGAGCGACCGGATCCGGGAGCTGCTCGTACAGCTGGCGGAAGCGGGCGCCCCCGACACAGCGGGCATGATGCAGCGGCTCGAAGGGATGGATCCGTCCGACCCGGAGACGCTGCAACGCCTGGTCGGTGACCCGGAAGCGCTCATCGAGAGCACACCTTCCCCGCGCCAGGCCCGCGCGGCCGAGGAGCTGGCAGCCGTGACCGCAGCCCTGCTCGGGTTCGTGGAACATGTGCTCGACGAGGCGTCGCGGCGGCTGCTCGGTGGGCGGGGAGCGCTGGCCGAGGCCTGGCGGCGACGGCAGGTGGCTCGCGAACCGGGCGACCGGGCGGCCGAGGCGCTCGTCGGCTTCGACCTCGGTCCCACCCAGCTCGAGCGGGGCGTCGGGTTCGTCGGTGGAGTCCTCGACCGGGCGGGCGAAGATGGCCTGGCCCGGCTGTGGGACCGGGCATCGACGTTGCCTACCCCCACCGAGATCGACGCGCCAGGCTTGTGGTTGGAGCGCATCAGCTTCGATGGAGACCAGCCAGCCTGAGCTCCCAGCCATCCTGGACCGACGCGCATGGCCGCTCAGCTCGCCGGAGCCTCCTCGTCCGGGAGCCCCAGGTCCCATTCGAGCTCGATCAGGTCGCGCTCGGCATCACGGACGACCCGCTCACGGTTGCGCCGGAACTGGGGGTCGTGAGGTGGCAGCAGCGTCAGGCGGGCGAGCGTCCGATCACGGAACGGGTCGACGAGGGCCGCCGCTCCGAAGCTCGACTGGACCTCCCAGTGCGGGGCTACCGGGCCGAGGTAGATCACCCGCACATGACCTTGTGGCGGCTGGGGCTCTTCCTGCTGGTCGATGTCGTCCGGCACGGGGGCTTCGTCTCCTCGTCGGTGTCCGGCGAACCAGCCTACCGGCTGATCGCCTTGGGACAAGGGGGGGCTGGGACTCGGGCGGAGCGACGGCTCCGCTGGTAAGCTCGTGCCTGGCAACGGAGGCGCGATGGAAACCGACTGGATGACCCGGGGGAAGTGCAGGGACATGGATCCCGCCGTCTTCTTTCCGAGTGACGGCGTCGGCGTGCAGGCGGCGCAGCGGATCTGCGCGGATTGCCCCGAACGCATGCCTTGCCTGGAGTATGCGCTGCAGAACCACATCGACCACGGGGTGTGGGGAGGGGCGTCCGAGCGCGAGCGCAGGCGGCTGCTCCGCCAACGCCGCCTGACCGTCGTCCGCTCGCGCTCCTGAGCCGCCATCCCGGCGACGCCGGACCCCTCGCCTGCGTCGTCAACGTCAGCGAGGGACGCAGCAGCGAGATCCTCGGCGATCTCGCCCGTGCCGCCGGCAACTGCCTGCTCGATCTCCACAGCGATCCGCACCACCACAGGAGCGTGCTGACTCTCGCCAGCACCAACGCGACGGCACTGGAATCGTCGGTGCGGCGGGTGGCTTCCGCCGCGGTCGCAACGATCGACCTGCGTCGGCATGCCGGTGTCCACCCACGCCTGGGGACCGTCGACGTGGTGCCGTTCGTTCCGTTGGACGAGGCAAGCAGCCCCACTGCGGTGAGCGACCTCGGCGGCGCGCTTGCCGCTCGAGACCGCTTCGCCGGCTGGGCAGCCGAGGAGCTCGGGCTTCCCTGCTTCCTCTACGGGCCGGAACGCTCGCTGCCCGACGTCCGGCGGAACGCTTTCGGCACGCTCCGGCCCGACAGCGGACCACCGGATCCGCATCCGAGGGCAGGTGCCTGCGCCGTCGGTGCCCGCCACGCTCTCGT
>JAJYAB010000222.1 GCA_021779775.1 Actinomycetes bacterium | reverse complement strand
CGAATTTTTGCAGGGTTACGTTGACAAGCCGACGCGATTCCCCTCCTACCTGCCGTTTCGTCCACCCTCCGCCGGTGGCACCACCAGACGGCCCCGGCGATACGCGGGTGTCTGGTGGCGGGTCGGGCAGCGCCTGGAGGACGGCCATGATGAGCATGCCCGGGCCTCCCCGACGCGTCAGGCTACGCGTGGCACGCAGGATCAGTACTGCACGCCGACCAGGCACAACCCGTGCGGCGGTGCAAGGTCCGGGGCCTGGCTGCGGTCGCCGATGGTGAGGAGCCAGTGCACGTCGGACGCCCGTCGGCGGCCGCGGCCGACCTCCACCAGCATGCCGACAATCGACCTGACCATCTGGTGGCAGAAGGCGTTGGCTGAGATGTCGAAACGCCAGAGCCGGCCCAGCCCACCGGCAAGGCCTGGCCCGCCGAGGCCGCCCCGCTCGCCGAAGTCGCCGCTCTGGCCGAGCGCCTCCACCGACGTGGGCACCTCGGACCACCGGCAACCCAGCACCCGGCGGGGTATCGGAGCGTCAGGCGAGCTGCCGGGAACCCGCCGGCAGAAGGCCCGGAAGTCGTGTTCTCCGAGCAGCGCGTCGGCTGCGGCCCGCATGGGACGCAGGTCGAGCGGGCCCCGCACGGTCCAGGCGATGGAAGCCAGCAGGGGGTCGGGAACGTCGGACTCGAAGACCAGGTAGCGGTACCGCCGGGCCCGAGCCGAGCGCCGGGCATCGAAGTCGCCGGCGACCTGGGTGGCAGATGTGAGCACGACAGCGGGGCCCAGCATCGCGTTGACGCTCCGAACCAGCCGGGCCGGATCGACGTTGGGGCTGACGTCGACGTGGACGACCTGGCCCCGGGCATGGACGCCCCGGTCGGTGCGACCGGCGCACGTCAGCTCCACACGGTGGCCGAGCACAGTTCCCAACGCTTCACCGAGGACCCCGCCGACCGTCGCCAGCCCCGGCTGGGCGGCAAAGCCGTGGAAGCCGGCGCCGTCGTAGGCCACGTCGAGCCGGAGGCGCACGGTGCGCCCGGGCGCCGGCACAACCGGCGCCGGTTCGGGCCCGGCTCCCGCCGGACCCGGGTCGAACAGGGTCACACCAGTTCGATGCGTGCCATGGGGGCGGCGTCCCCCTGGCGCTGGCCCAGCTTCAGGATGCGGGTGTACCCCCCCGGTCGGTCGGTGTAGCGGGGGCCGATGTCGTCGAACAGCTTGTGGGCCATGTCCTTGTCCCGGATGAGGGCCACCACCTGCCGGTGCCGGTGGATACCGCCTTTGCGGGCAGCGGTGATGCACTTCTCCATGACGGGACGCAGCATCTTCGCCTTGGTCTCCGTGGTGACGAGCGACTCGGCGGCGATCAGGGAAGCCACCAGGTTGCCGAGCATGGCCTTCTGGTGGGCGGCATCACCGCCCAGGCGACGTCCGCGCTTCGGGGTACCGCGCACCTCGCCTCCTCAGTCCTTCATGCGGAGCGACAGGCCCCGCTCGTCGAGCCGCTCGATGACCTCGTCGAGCGACTTCTGGCCGAAGTTGGTGATGGCCAGCAGGTCGTCGTGGGTCCGCTGGACCAGTTCGCCGATCGTGTTGACCTGGGCCCGCTTCAGGCAGTTGCGGGGCCGCTCGGTCAGGTCGAGGTCCTCGATGGGGAGGTCGAGGTCGGGGGAGCCGGAGGTGGCGGTCCCGACCTCGCCGAGCTCCAAGCCCTGCGGCTCGTCTTCGAGGTCGGCCACCAGGCCGACCAGCGACCGCAGGGTGTCACCAGCCGAAGCGAGCGCCTCACGCGGGGTCAGCGACCCGTCCGTCTCGATGTCGAGCACCAGGCTGTCGAAGTCGGTCGACTGCTCCACCCGCACCGGCTCCACCGAGAACGACACCCGGCGCACCGGCGAGAAGATGGAGTCGACGGGGATGACCCCGATGGTCTGGGACTGCTTGTTCTTGTCCGCCGACACGTAGCCGCGGCCCCGCTCGACGGTGACGTCCATGGCCAGGCGGCCCTTGCTGTTCAACGTTGCGATGTGCAGCTCGGGGTTGAGGATCTCGATGTCGGCCGTCGTCTGCAGGTCGCCGCCGAGCACCTCGCCAGGACCACGCTTGTCGCACCGGAGCGTCACCGGGTCGTCGCTGTGCACCCGCAGGACGAGATCCTTCAGGTTGAGCAGCAGGTCGGTGACGTCCTCCTTCACCCCGGGCAGGGTCATGAACTCGTGGAGGGCCTCGTCGAACCGGATCTGGGTCACCGCCCCGCCGGGGATGGACGACAGCAGCGTGCGACGCAGGGAATTGCCGAGGGTATGGCCGAAGCCTGGCTCGAGGGGGCCGACGGCGAACCGTTGCCGGTTCTCCTCCTCCTCGCCGAGGGCCTCGACGCTGGGGCGCTGGATGATGAGCATGCGGATATCGCTCCTACAGGTGGTGGGTTCGGCGGACGGCGGGACGGTGGGCGGTCGGGACAGAGAGCTGAAAGGCCGGCTCCAGGACGACTTCGACCAGGACTACTTCGAATAGAGCTCGACGATGAGCGACTCGCGCACAGGCTCGTCGATGTGCTGGCGCTCGGGGAGCGTGGCCACCCGCACCTGGGTCCGGCCCGCTTCACCGGCGACCAGCCAGAGCGGCAAGGCCCGGTCGATGGTGTCGAGGTTACGGCGGACCACGTACATCTCCTTAGCGGCCGGCTTCAGCGACACCACGTCGTCGACCCGTACCCGGTAGCTCGGGATGTCGACCCGCTTGCCGTTCACGTGGACGTGGCCGTGGAGCACCAGCTGGCGGGCCTGGGCGCGGCTGGCCCCCCATGCGGCCCGGAACGCCACGTTGTCGAGCCGCAGCTCGAGCAGGCGGAGGAGGTTCTCGCCGGTGATGCCTGGCTGCCGGTTGGCCTCGGCGTACAGGTTCCGGAACTGCTTCTCCAAGAGCCCGTAGATCCGGCGGGCCTTCTGCTTCTCGCGGAGCTGCGTCAGGTACTCCGACCCCTGGCGCATCCGGTCGCGGCCGTGCTCCCCCGGCGGGTAGGCCCGGCTGTGGCGGTCGGTGACCGCCTCGCTGACAGGGCACTTCATGGAATAGCAGCGCTCGCCCTTCAAGAAGAGCTTGGTGCGCTCACGCCGGCAAAGCCGGCAGACGGGTCCGGTGTAACGAGCCATGACGGTCGACGTGCTCCTCTGTGTCCCTGAGTTCCCTGTGGTCCTGAGTTCCCTGTGGTCCTGAGTTCCCTGTGGTCCTGAGTTCCCTGTGGTCCCTGGCCTCAGACCCGGCGCCGCTTCTTCGGGCGGCAGCCGTTGTGCGGGATGGGCGTGACGTCCTTGATCCCGGCGACCTCGATGCCGGCGGCAGCCAGCGACCGGATGGCGGTCTCGCGTCCCGACCCGGGCCCCCGGACGAGCACGTCGACCTTGCGCACGCCATGCTCCATGGCCCGACGGGCAGCCTGCTCGGCGGCGAGCTGGGCGGCGAACGGCGTGGACTTGCGCGAGCCCTTAAAGCCCACGTTGCCGGCTGACGCCCACGACAGCACGTTGCCCTCTTGGTCCGAGATGGTGACGATGGTGTTGTTGAACGAGCTCTTGATATGGGCCACGCCGTAGGCGATGTTCTTCCGCTCGCGCCGACGGGGGCGGCGGGTGGCAGCGGAGCCGGCCTGCTTCTTGGTCTGGGCCATCACTTACGGACCTTCTTCTTCCCGGCGACCGTCTTCTTCGGTCCCTTGCGGGTGCGGGCGTTGGTATGGGTGCGCTGGCCGTGGACGGGCAGGCCCTTACGGTGCCGGATCCCCTGGTAGCAGCCGATCTCCGTCTTGCGCTTGATGTCCTGGGCGATGTCGCGCCGCAGGTCGCCCTCCACCTTCAGGTTGGCGTCGATGAACATCCGCAGGCGCGTCACCTCCTCGTCGGTCAGATCACGCACCCGGGTGTCGGGGTTGGAGGCGGTCTGCTCGCAGATCTGCTGCGCCTGGGTACGGCCCACGCCGTAGATGTAGGTGAGGGAGATCTCCAGCCGCTTTTCGCGGGGGATGTCCACGCCGGCGATTCGTGCCACGCTCGGTTCCCTTCTCCGTCCTTCGCTCGTCCGACGCGCCCGGGCCCTAGCCCTGGCGCTGCTTGTGTCGGGGGTTCTCGCAGATGACCTTCACCACGCCATGGCGGCGGATCACCTTGCACTTCTCACAGATCGGCTTGACGCTCGGCCGTACCTTCATCGCTTCGATCTTTCCGTTGCTCGCACCGGGCCGGCCCGGCAGCGTCGTCGTAGCCGCGGCCGCCGCTGCGCAGCGCCGTGACGCCCCGGCACCGCCGGGACCTACTTGTACC
>JAJYAB010000221.1 GCA_021779775.1 Actinomycetes bacterium | reverse complement strand
TTGATCGAGAACGGCAGGTGGGCGACGTCGCCGAGATCCGAGAGCGCGGAAAGCCGGCAGATCCCGTAGCGCTCCCCTCCCACCTCGAGCGTGCTCTTCGCCCCGAAGCTGTCAGGGTGGCTGTCTGCGGTCACGGCATCCTCGTCGGGCACGGCTCGTCAAGAAGGCTCGTCTGCTCGAGCGGAGCCACGATCGAAGCAGTCATGACCCGGGTCGCTCGGGCGAGCTCGCCCGGGCGGTGCCGGTGCGCTCGGCGCGCACGGTGTGGGCGGCGGCCACCATGTGGGCGAGCGCCTCGGTGGTCTCTTCGTAGCGGCGGGTCTTGAGCCCGCAGTCGGGGTTGACCCACAGGCGCCCCGGGCCGACGGCATCTGCGGCCCGGTGCAGGAGTGTGGTGATCTCGGCGACGGCAGGCACCTGCGGCGAGTGCACGTCGTAGACCCCGGGGCCGACACCGCCTTGATAGTGAGCGTGGCCAAGCCCGGCGAGAATGGCCATTCCCGAGCGTGCCGCTTCGAAGGACGCGACGTCGACGTCGAGCTCCGCGAGCACGTCGAGGACATCGGCCAGCTCGGCGTAGCACATGTGGGTATGGACCTGGGTGACCGACACGGCCGCCGAGCTGGCGAGGCGGAAGGCCCGGGTTGCCCAGGCGAGGTACTCGGACTGGGCGGCGCGGCGCAACGGCAGGCCTTCGCGCAGCGCCGGTTCGTCGATCTGGATGATGGCGATACCAGCGCATTCGAGGTCGGCCACTTCGTCGCCAATGGCCAGCCCCAGCTGGGCGGCAACGTCGCCCAGGGGAAGGTCGTCTCGTACGAAGGACCAGCCGAGCATGGTGACCGGTCCGGTCAGCATCCCCTTGACGGGCTTGGCCGTGAGCGTGCTCGCGTAGCCCGTCCATTCGAGGGTGATCGGCGCCGGCCGGGCCACGTCGCCGAAGAGGACCGGCGGCCGCACGCAGCGCGAGCCGTAGGACTGCACCCAGCCCGCCTCGGGCAGGGTGAACCCGCTGAGCGCGGCGGCGAAATAGCGGACCATGTCGTCGCGTTCGGGCTCTCCGTGGACCACGACGTCGAGGCCGAGGTCCTCTTGGAGGGCGACGACCCGGCCGATCTCTGCTCGGAGTGCCCGCTGGTACGCCTCGTCGGTCGTCCGTCCGGCCCGCCACGAGGCCCGTGCGGCGCGCAGTTCGGCGGTCTGGGGGAATGAGCCGATGGTGGTGGTCGGCAGCGGCGGAAGGTCGAGCCGTGCCTGCTGGGCCGCGGCACGCTCTGCCGGTGACCCGGTCCGGCGGGGGTCGCCGGGAGCGTCGGCCAGCGCCTGGCGGACCACCGGGTCGGTGACCTTGGCTGAGCGCCGACGGGCGGCGAGCACGCCCCGGTTGGCCACCAGATCCTCGGCGACGCTGTCGCGTCCATGCCCGGTGGCCTTCGCCAGCACCGACAGCTCGGCCAGCTTCTCTGCGGCAAACGCCAACCACGGGCGGACCTCGGGGTCGATGCTGGTCTCGGCGGCCAGGCTCACCGGTGCGTGCAGCAACGAGCACGAGGTGGATACCACCACCTCGCCGCAGAGACTGCCGAGCTGCTCTACGAGCGTAAGCGAGGCGTCGAGGTCGTTCACCCAGACGTTGCGGCCGTCGATGACCCCGGCGAACAGCACCCGGTCCCCGATGCCACCGACGTGCTCCAGGAGGGACAGGTTCTCCTTGCCCCGGCAGAAGTCCAGGCCGATCCCCTCGACTGGCAGGTCGGCCAGAACCTCCATCGCCTGGCCGACGTGGCCGAAGAAGGTGGAGATGGCGATGCTCGGACGCGCCGACGCCGCCCCGAGGCGCCGGTAGGCACGCCGGACCGCCTCGAGCTCGGCGGGGCTGCGATCTTCGACGAGTGCCGGCTCGTCCAGGCGCACCCACGCAGCACCCGCGGCACCGAGCTGGGCCAGGATCTCGACGTAGACCTCGACGAGCCGGTCGAGGAGAGACAGGCGATCGAAGCCAGGCACCTCACTGGTACTGCGATTCAAGAAGGTGAACGGCCCGAGCAGGACCGGGGTGGTCGAGATCCCGAAGCTGGCGGCCTCAACCAGCTCACTGACGGCCTTGGACGGGTTCGCCGCGAACGTCGTGTCAGGGCCGACTTCGGGCACCAGCTGGTGATAGTTGGTGTCGAACCACTTGGTGAGCTCGAGTGGCGTAACCGCCACGCCGTCGAGCTGCCCACCGCGGGCCATGGTGAAGTACCGGTCGAGGTCGACAGCTTGCCCCGGCGGGCCGAAGCGCCCCGGGACGGCCCCGACGCCAGACGCGGCATCGAGCACGTGGTCATAGAACGAGAAGTCGTTGGACGGCACGAAGTCGACTCCTGCCACGACCAGCTGCTGCCAGTTTTCCCGTCGTATTGCCGCCGCAGTGTTCTCGAGATCTCCGAGGGACGTCTTGCCGGCCCAGTAGCCCTCCAACGCCCACTTCAGCTCGCGATTCGAGCCGATCCGGGGCATGCCGTGCACTGCGGTCCTCATGCCACCTCCTTGTTCTCTTTGCCGGTGTCGATGTCTTTGAGGACACGGGCCTCGCTCCCCGGTGGCGCACCACCACTGACAGCCTCCAGATGGCCTGCGCCAGCCAGGCCGTCGAGGAGAAGGTGGAAGTAGACCATCCCGCCGTAGGGCCACCACATAGTGCCCAGCGCGGCGAGCTCGTCGTAGCCGGCATCGGCCGCGAGACCGAAGCGGCGCCGCAGGTTGTTGCGGGCGCCGACGTCGTCACCGGGCAGGACCTCCAGCCGCCCGAGCCCGCGCAAAAGGACATACTCGCCGCTCCAGCGGCCGATCCCGGGCAGGTCGACCAAGGCCGCGAAGGCGCGATCGTCGCCAAGGCGTTCGAGGCCGTCGAGGTCGAGCGAACCGGAAGCCACTTGGCCGGCAATCAGGAGGATCGTGCGGGCCTTGGCCTGGCTGAACCCCAGGCTCCGCAGGTGGGAGGGATCGGCCCCAGCGAGCTGGTCGGGGCTGGGGAAGCCCGGCGTGGCGGAACGACCCGGCACCCTCGGACCGTAGGTCGCGGCGAGCCGGCCGAGGAGGTGGATACCGACGGTGAGCGACAGCTGCTGGCAGGCGACCGCGTTCACCAGCGCCTCGAAGACGCTCGGAAAACGCGGCGGACGCACACCTCGGAACCGCCGGGCGAGCTTGTCCAGGCGCTCGTCGCGCTGGGCGAGCTCGTAGAAGCCGGCGAGGTCCACGCCGAGGCCGAGCATCCGTTCCAAGCTGCAGTAGACCTCGGCCACGACGGCGTTGCTCGGCTCATCCCCGCGGCGTCGCAGCTCAACCGCGAGAAGCGATCGATCCGGGTCGTCTCCCGGCTCCTGGTGAACGGCGACGCCGAGCGGCCGCCCGCCGACGACCAGCGTGCGACGGTAGGTCGTGCCGTCCCAGGTGTCGATGGTGTTGTGCGGGCGGCGGCGCAGCGCCCACACGGTGAGATCGAGACGAAACGGCGAGTGGACCTCGACCTCGAAACGACGGGTGCTCATGGCCGGCTACCTGGCTCCCGGTCGGATGACAACCGTCTGCAGCACCGCCGCACCGGAGTGGCCGACGTCACGGGTGGCGGTGAGCAGCACGAGACGCCGACTGGCAGCCAGCTCGGCCAGCTTCGAGACGGCCGATGCGCCGGGCTCGCCGGCGAGCTCGGCCCGGTAGCGGCGGGCGAACTCGCCGAAGCGTCCCGGGTCGTGGCCATACCAACGGCGCAGTTCGGTGCTCGGGGCGACGTCCTTCTCCCACTCGTCGAAGTCGACCGAGGTCTTGGTGAGCCCGCGGGGCCACAGCCGGTCGACGAGCACCCGGTGCTCGCCCGGGCTGCGACCCGGGTCCTCGTAGACCCGCACCACCTCGACGTGTGCTTGGGTCACGGCAGTGCTCACCCGGCCCGGAACCCGAGGGCGCGCGCCGCGTCCTCGTCGATCATCGCCGGGCTCCACGGCGGGTCCCACACGACCCGTACGTCCACTTCTACGCTCCCATCGACGGCGTCTGTGATGGCGACACGTGCCATCTCGGGCAGCACCTCGGAGGCCGGGCAGCCGGGGGTGGTCATCGTCATCTCCACGACCACCGCGCCGTTTTCGTCGCGCACGTCGTAGACGAGACCGAGCGACACGACGTCGAGGTACAGCTCCGGGTCGTACACGCCCCGGAGGGCGTCCCACGCCGCGTCGAGGACGTCCGACGCCGACAGCTTGAGCCAGTCCGGCCCCACACCAGGCGGTGCACCGAGCCCGTCTGTGCCTCCGCTGACAGGCTCTCCTAGAT
>JAJYAB010000220.1 GCA_021779775.1 Actinomycetes bacterium | reverse complement strand
ACGGCAGCAGAACTTCCCGACGCCGAGCGCCACCGCTCACCGTGAAAGATCGAGGCTAGTCACTTTCGTTCGGTGCGAGGCGCAATTCTTGCGAAGTCACGAGATCGACGAACAGAAGTCATCTGCGCTGGTGACCGCCTGCGGAGCGTGGCCCTTCTAGCGTCCGCTGTGGAGCGTGGCCGGCGTGGCCACGCCGCCGAAGATGGGGGACACGCAATGAAGCGAGCGTACGAAGGGCGACGGCGAACAGTTTTGACCTCTCTGGCCGCTTCGGTCATCGTCATAGGAGGAATCGGTCTCGCCGCGACGCCAGCGAGTGCAGCGCCACAGTGCAGCAACGAACGCTTCCTGACGATCACGCAGCTCGAGCAGGGCTGCGACTTCCACGGCAAGGCACTTCGAATCTCAGGCGACGGGGACTTTGCGATCCCGGCTCCTGGCGAAGCAGTGCTCGGCGATGCAGCCACGGTGGACGGATCACCAGACGTGCCGGAGGTGATGGTGGCGAATCTCGGCGACGAAGGTGTCGCCGTTCGCGTCGGAGACCAGTGGACGGGCTCGGTCGCCGCGCGAGCCAAGGCGGAAGCGATGCTGCACAAGAATGCTGCCAGGAGGAGTTCCGGAGCAGGCAGCACCGTCACGGGCGGGGTCTCCAATCCTTCGACAAAGTGCTCGTCGACCGCATACGCACTGACCTACGGCGTGTGGGGTGCGGGTGGGGTCGGTTGGTACTACAACCAGTACGGTGCAATCGTTGTAGGGGACACCGCATTCAAGTCCGCAGCCGCCGCCTGGACTGGCTCCATCTCTGCGTGCGGCTACTACGTAAACTCGAGCGCGAAGCAGACCTACATCGGCACGACCACCGCGAACGCCAACATCACATCGTCGGCAACCTGTGCCGCGCGTGACTCCAAAAACGTCGTTGCATGGGGGGCACTGCCCGCAAACTATCTCACTTACACCTGTTGGTGGGTCGACAGCTGGGGCGACAATCTCGAATCTGACCAGAAGTACGCCACAGGTATGGCCTGGAGTTCGTCTCCGACCTGTTACTCGGGCTACGACCTGCAGGGCGTCGCAACTCACGAGTGGGGCCACACCTACGGCTTGACCCACGTTGACGGCAGTACCGGGCAAGTGATGAAGGGCGGCTCGGGCACCTGCGAGGTGTCGCAGCGTACGCTCGGCCATGGTGACATGCTGGGAATCGACTGGCTGTACTAGGCGGGAACGGAAGATGCTGCACAGATGTCGCATGGCCGCCGTGGTGGTGGGCACGTTCTGTGTGCTTGCCACCACGGCATGCGGCGGCGTCGGCGGGCGCCAGGAATCGCCAAGAGGCTGCCCCGCCTACGTCGACTTCCCATCGGTGCAGGCGGCCGCAGGTGCCTCGGATCTAGTGGCCAGCGGTGCGCTTGCCTCTTCGCCTATAGCGTCAGCCAGCGACCAGTGGCTCTTTCCCATTCGGCTGGACGAGGTCAAGAAGGGCGATCCCGAACTGTCCGGTCAAGTAGTGAATGTTCCCTTCGACGCTAGCTGCGGCGACCCTGTGCCGACGTTCCCGGCATTCGGGACCGGCTCCGGAGGCCGGGTCATCGTGTTTCTGGTTGGGTCGAGTGCGGACGGATGGAAGTTCCTCACACCCGCACAGGGCGTAGTGCCCTCCAGTCAGGCGACCCTCGACGAGATCAATCCACGAAACAGTTAGCTGACTCCGCCCGGCTCTCAAGTCTTGAATCGCCTTGCGGACCGGCTATCGCCAGCGGGGCGCTGATGCAGCGTGCGCGCCCAGGGTTGTCCCGACGGTCTGAGCAGTAGCCGCACTGCCAGGTACGTCCGACCAACTGGGCGTTTGTCCAGGTCAAGGCGCCAGTTCGCCGGAGGACTGGGACTGAAGTCCCGCGCGACTGACTCCTTCCTGGGAGTGCACTGAACGCGCACGATCCGGCGGGCGGGCGAGAGCAATGGCCCGCGCGGCGTCCATTTCGAATCAGGTTCCGGCCTGTCGGAACGTGGACGGAGTTCACAACGTTCTGGGGGGCAATCGTGTTCAAGCGAGGGAAGACCGCACTCTCCACCGTCGCAATGGCGGCGACGCTGGCAGTCACAGCCCTAGTCACGAGCCCACCAGCCCAGGCGGCGAGCACACCGAAGGACCCCGACGGTATCTTCGTCGTCACCACGAACCATGAGGACCTCAGTGCGGGCATCCTGCGGGAGGCCGCGCGTAAGCCCGCGTATCGCGAGCAAGCCCTCGCGCTGGCCGAGCGTTGGCAGAGCGACCTGAGCGCCGGCCAGTCGATCAACCTCGGGGCGATGACCGAGGGGCGTTCGCCGGCTGACGGCGCGGCCGCAGCCTCGCGCCTGAAGGACGATCTGAAGGCACTGTCGAGCGGGTCAACGCCTTCCAGCGGGACCGATCCGACGGCCCAGACTGTGACTCCCATGAGCTCCAACCTGAACCCGAACGGATTCCCAGTCGCCGGCTTCCCCAACAACACCTACCCGTCCACCTACTGGTCGATGGGCATGACTGTCGACGGGACGTACTGCACCTCCTCCGGGTGCATGCTCAGGGACGAGATCACGTGCCAGGCCAGGATCAACCCGGGCGTGCTCACCTCGATGGTCAGCTACAACTGCCTGTACAGCCCGAACTCCGGCAACTTCCAGAACAAGCACTACGAGTGGTGGACGATCAACAGGGGCACGGTCAAGGGGACTGACGACACCGGCAACTTGTTCTCTGGAAGCGGTGGCAGCGGCCAGTTCTACCCGACCAGCCTCACGAAGCTGAATGGTAGCGTCCTGACGATCGCCCTGGCTCTTTGGGTATACGCGGTGCCGGCCGATGATTACCTCAAGGCGGTCGGCAAGACCAGCGACGCGACATGCCTTGCGGCCCCCGACACCCGCTGCCTCTGGTACTAGGGAGTGGTTGGCATGGAGCGGCAGCGACAGCGGCTGAACCCGGATCCCTTCGTCATTCCCGGCGAGGTCGCTGCCGCTCCGGTGGTACCTCTGCGCGGCGCGGACTTCGTCGCGTCCGTGGGCTTCCTCCGCGCCTCAACCGAAGGGCTCTTTGTCCACCTCGAGGTCCTGGCCCTGCGAGCGGCTCAGCTCGGAGACATGGCTGGCCTGGGCGCCCCCGGGCGCCCAGGCCTGTCCCTGTGGGCGGAGGGCGGCGGACAGGTCGTGCTGTCGAACACCATGTGGGGCCAAGAGGGCTACCCCGACAGCAGTCAGCCTGTGGTCCGAGCCACGTTCTGGCTCTGGCTCCCCTGGGACCTCTCACAGCCCGATGCGCTCGAGCCGGACATCGTCCTCGCCTGGCCCGAGCGCACGAACGACGTTCGTCGCGTCCACCTGACGACCTGCCAACTGCGCGAGGCAGCGCATGCGAGCCTGCGGCTGCCCGCCGAAGGGCGGTAAGGGACTCCTCGTCAGACGCCTCACTGCCCCCGCTCGATCAGCGCGGTCGGTTTCTGGCGTGTCGTCGAACAGCCAGTCGAGAATAGGCTCGTGTCTCGCACAGCTGCCGTGTGATGTCTCGGAGCCTGACCCGCTTCTCCGGACACCTGGTCTGAGGTGATGATCGCCTCGGAGAGGAGTCCTGGATGCCTGCCGCCAAGCCGCCGGAGTTCCGGCGTCGAGCCGTGGACCTGGCCCGCTCGGGTCAGCAACCCGTCGCCAAGATCGCGTCCGACCTCGGCATCAGCGAGTCGTGCCTGCGCCGCTGGATGGCCCAGGACGATGTCGACGCCGGCCGCCGCGAGGGGATCAGCACCGACGAGCGCCGCGAGCTGGTCGAGCTGCGCCGACGCAACCGGGTGCTGGAGATGGAGGTCGAGATCCTCAAGCGGGCCTCGGCCTACTTCGCCAGGGAGAACGTGCTCCCAAAATGAGCGCCCGACTGGTCCAGGAGCTGGCTGTCGACGGAGTGCCCGTCGCGCTGACCTGCCGGGTGCTCGGGATCTCCCGTTCGGGACTGTATGAAGCCGCAGGTCGGGGTCCTAGTGCCCGTCAGCTGGCCGACGAGGCGCTGACGGCCACGATCACCGCGATCCACCACGGCTCGCGGGCGACCTACGGTGCCCCGCGGATCCACGCCGAGCTGCGGCTGGGACTGGGCGTGGCCTGCGGACGCAAACGCGTCGCCCGGCTGATGCACGCTGCCGGGCTGGCCGGGGTCTGCCACCGCCGCAAACGCCGCGGGCAACGACCGTTGCCGGCCCCGCACGAGGACCTCGTCCAGCGCCGGTTCACCGCCGACGGCCCGGACCGGTTGTGGTGCACCGACATCACCGAGCACCCCACGAGCACCGGGA
>JAJYAB010000219.1 GCA_021779775.1 Actinomycetes bacterium | reverse complement strand
GTCGCTACGGCTTGGCCGAGTTCGCCGCCGACCTGCACCAGGTCGCTACCGGCTCGGGCGGCCCCGAGTACGCCGATCCGGTCGAGTTCTTCCGCCGCACCTATCTGACCGAGGGTCTGCGCCAGCTGCTCTTAGAGGCGACCCGGCGCCTCGCCGGCACCGATGGCGTGCCGGTGGTCGACCTGCAGACCACCTTCGGGGGCGGCAAGACCCACACGCTCATCGCTCTTTGGCACCTGTGCTCAGGAACCGCGCTCTCCGAGCTGCCCGAGGAGGTCCAAGACCTCGTCCGGGCCGCCGGGGTCGACCAGCTGCCCCAGGTGGCCAGGGCGGCGCTTGTCGGTACCCGGATCGCACCCGGGCAGGTGTCGGTCAAGCCCGACGGCACCGAGGTGGCGACCTTGTGGGGGGAGCTCGCGTGGCAGCTCGCCGGCAAGGACGGCTACGCACTTGTCGCCGACGCAGACCGCACCGGCACGAGCCCCGGTGACGCTCTGGCCGAGCTGTTCAAGGCATGCGCGCCGTGTCTCGTGCTCGTCGACGAGTGGGTCGCCTATGCCCGCCAGCTGTATGCCACCGACGAGCGTCTGGTGGGTGGCAGCTTCGAGGCGCACGTCTCCTTCGCCCAGGCGCTCACCGAAGCGGCACGTTCGACCGACCAGGCCCTGCTGGTCGTGAGCCTCCCCGCCTCGGTGGCTACCGAGCCCACCTCGGTCGGCTCGGGCGGCGGCTCGGGTGGTGGTTCGAGTGTCGAGCTCGGCGGTCCGGGCGGCGCCGAGGCGCTGCGGCGGCTGCGCAGCGTGATCGGCCGAGTCGAATCCTCGTGGCGGCCGGCGTCGGCCGAGGAGGGCTTCGAGATCGTGCGGCGGCGGCTGTTCCGACCCCTCGACGCATCAGGGCTCGCCGATCGCGACGCGACGGCCCGGGCCTTCGCCGAGTCGTACCGCTCACAAGCCGCCGAGTTCCCCGCCGAGTGCCGGGAAGCCGCCTACGAACGCCGGCTACGTGCCGCCTATCCGATCCACCCTGAGTTGTTCGACCGGCTGTACGAGGACTGGTCGACCTTGGAGCGCTTCCAGCGCACCCGGGGAGTGCTGCGCCTCATGGCCCAGGTCGTAGGGGCGCTGTGGCGTGGCGGGGACCAGTCGCCGCTCATCTTGCCCGGCGCCATCCCCCTCGACGACGCGCCGGTCGCCTCCGAGCTCGCCCGGAACCTGGAGGACTCCTGGAAGCCGGTGATGGACGCCGACGTGGACGGCACCGGCTCGCTCCCCGCCCAGCTCGACGCCACCTATCCCAATCTCGGCCGCTACGGCGCGGCGAGAAAGGTCGCCCGGGCGGTGTTCTTGGGCTCGGCGCCGACCGTGCACTCCCCCCACCGAGGGGTGGAGGCAGCCCGGGTGCGCCTCGGATGTGCCGCACCGGGCGAGGCGGTCGCCACCTACGCCGACGCGCTGGCCAGGCTGTCAGATCGGGCCACTTACCTCTACGTCGACCGGGACCGCTACTGGTACGGGCTGTCGCCCTCCGTGGCGCGCATGGCCCGAGACCGCGCCGAACGCTGGCTCGCCACCGGCACGGCCGACCTCGATGCAGCGCTCTGCGAGCGAATCCGGCGTCAGCGCGACCGGGGCGAGCTCACCGGCGTGCACGTCGCCCCCTCGAGCTCAGCCGACGTCGACGACGACGACCGGGTCCGCCTCGTCGTGCTCCCACCACAGGCGGCCCATGTCGTGAAGACCGACGACTCGCCCGCTCTTGGCGCCGCACGCGAGATCCTCGAGCACCGCGGCAACGCGGCCCGCCTGTATCGCAACATGGTGGCGTTCCTCGCCGCCGACAACCGGCGTGTCGACGACCTGCGCCAGGGGATGGCCGAGGCGCTCGCCTGGACGTCGATCTCGACTGAAGCAGAGGAGCTCGGCCTCGGCGCCCAGCAAGCCGCCCAGGCCGCCACCAAGGCCAAAGAAGCCGAAGGAACCGTCGAGCGCCGCCTGGCTGAGACCTACGGCTGGGCGCTCGTGCCGACCCAGCCGGAGCCCACCGGGCCGATCGTGCTCGACGCGGTGCGCATCGACGGCCAAGGTGATCTCGCAGCACGCACCGCCCGGCGCCTCGTCGACAAGGGCCACCTCAACTTGGTCTACGCCCCGTCACTGCTCCGCACCCTGGTGCTCGGTGGCCCGCTCTCCTCGCTGTGGGAGAAGGGCCACGTCTCGGTCGAAGAGCTCTGGGAGGCCCTCGCCCGCTACCCGTATCTGCCCCGGCTACGCGACCGTCTCGTGCTGCACCGCTGCGTGCAGGACGGGCCGGCCGGCTTCGCCTGGTCCGAGGAAGGCTTTGCCGTTGCCGAGGGCTATGACGCCACGACCAAGCGTTACCTCGGCCTCGTCGTCGGTCCCGGTGGCGGCGCTGCGGTGTCGGTGTCCACGCTGCTCGTGCGACCCGACGTCGCCGCTGCACAGCTCCGCGTCGACGACCAAGCCAGCAGCGCCCAGGCTGCTGCTGCCACCATCGCCACGGCTGCCTCGGCCGGGCGCGCCGCCGATTCGGCGGCACCGACACCGCTGGCCGTCGACGCGCCGACAGCGGCCGCGAAGCCACGACGGTTCCACGGGAGCGTCGCGCTGCGCTCCGAACGGCTCAGCCTCGAGTTCGGCCGGGTCGTCCAAGAGGTCATCGCCCATCTCGGCGACGCGTCCGCCAACGTCGAGGTCACCATCGAGATCTCCGCCAGTGCTCCCGAGGGCTTCGACGAGCCGGTCATCCGTACCGTCACCGAGAACGCCCGCACCCTGCACTTCAGCGACCAAGGCTTCGAAGAGGAGTAATTCCGGCGGTAGAGGCTGGTGCGCCTATTTCCCGGGCAGTGCGGCAGTCACGGTCCGAGCCCGGATCGCCTTTCGTACTGCCCTCCTCTTCCCTCTTCCCATCGGGGGGAGTGAGCTGATCGCGGTCGTGACGAGGTCGGAGTAGAGGTCGGCTCGCAGTCGTCCGATGAGGGACTGGGTGGCGTTCTTGAGGGCCGCCTGGACACCGCCGACGGAGATCCCGAGGACGCCGACAACAGCCGCGACGGTCTTCCATCCCGGGAAGCCCTGCACCTTGATCGTCATGATGGCCAGGCCGATCAACCCGGCGAGCCCGACAACACCGATGGCTATCTCGGCCGCGAACGTCCGCAGGACCTTCGGGGTGATCTTCGTGAAACGAAGCACGGCATAGGGCTTGAGGAGGGTCTCGGGGTCCACGTCGACGACGAGCAGCTCGTGCCAGTAGGTGAGCTGCTGGCGGAGAGCTTGCTCTACGGCGGCGGTGTCCTTCGACGATCGTGCTTGTCCCTTGGCCACCACGGCCGCCCACGCGTGGACAGTCTCTGCGACTGCTGAGGCGGTGGCGGGGTGATAGCGGGGTGCCAAGCTGCGAAGTCGCTCGTCGACGATGTTGAGACGGTCCGTACCGAAGAGAAACTCCCAGCAGTTCGGCGCCAATCTCGATGCGCCAGGCAATACGAGAGCCGGTACCTCGGGGTCAAGGGCCCAGTACATCTCGGCGAGCGCCCGACCGAGTTCATAGGCCCTGGAGACATTGACGGACTGCCCTGCGAGCGCGTCTTGGAGGGCAGCGTCCCAGGTGTAGATGAGCTCGGCAACCGCCTCCCACGCGACGTCGGATCCCGCGTCCTCATGCTTCTCGCGCGCGTCATCGAGCGTCTTGGCCGCGTCCTCCAGCCTCTCGGCGAAAGGAACCGGCACCGGCGTGCCGCTGGGCGGCATTGCCAGACCGAGACTCACGGACAGGTTGGTCAGCACGCGTCGGAGCTCGATCGCCTGCTCGGTTGGGCTTCGTTCGCTCGGAAGTGGAAGGGTGTGGCCAGCTCGATCGAGCACGGCTCCTTGCGGTGGCGGCCCACCGGGACGGAGCCGGCCGCGGAGCTCGGCCATGAGCCATCCGGCTCGAACGGCGTCGAGCACCGATGTGTGGCTCTCGGGGTCCGCATCCACCAGCCAGAACCTACGACCCCCATACATCACGGTGCGTGATCGCCTCCCTCCTGTCACATCGGGTTCGGGGCCTGGACGCGGCGTACGCTGAGGTGTTGCAACTGGTCACCAGACCGAGACAGGTTTCACCATGGCGATCGAACAGCAACCGTCGGTAGAGCACGAGAACGGCGAGGAGCACTGGCGCCTCGCCGAGGAGATGCACGCCCGATGGTTGGCTGGCGAGGCGAATTGACATCCTCCCCAGGGATGAAGCCCGGGGATTCTTGAGGTGGATGCGACATCACGCCGCGATCGTTTCAGAGGTTCTCGCTGCCGCACGAGGCGGACTTCTGCGAGCAGCCC
>JAJYAB010000218.1 GCA_021779775.1 Actinomycetes bacterium | reverse complement strand
CGGTAGTGGATGGTCTTGGCCACGTCGAGGCGCTGGCCCCGGGGGTCGAGCGCATTGACCAGGTTGGTGCCGAGGAGATCCCCGATGTAGGCGATGACCCAGTCGTCGGACGTCTCGATGGACTGGTCGGCCCACAGCCGATCGATGCTCCGGCGCACCACCGCCATCTGGGCGCCGATCCGGTCGACCACCTCGCGCAGGGGGCCGTTGACCTGGGTCGGGCCGGCGGTGCCGGCACCGCCGGTGTCGGCGCTGCGGTACACCCCGGGCATCGACAGCCAGAGCCGCTCGGCGTAGTACGAGGCGAAGCCGTCGTCGAATGCCGTCACGACGTCGCCACCGTCGTTGGCGTCAGCGAGAGCGCCCCCAGCGTGAAGAAGCCGCCCACGGGCGGGCTGAGCACCTCGTCCAGCACCTGGACGGGTGAGGCGGCAGCCGACGTCACCTCCAGGCCGTGCCCGGCGAGGTGGCCGCGCAGGGCCACCACGCCGGGGACCATGAGCGCGGCATCGATCCGGCTCCGGTAGAGGCGGCCCCCGATGGGCATCGACCCGGGGCTGAACAGACCTGACGTCGGATCGGCGATGGCGGCGGTGGCTGCCGCCAGGACCGCCGCCGCCTGCCGATCGGCGGCCACGACGACGGTGCCCGACACGTCGAGGGGAACGGGTGATGCCAACAGCACCGACACCGGCCGGTTCGGATCCTCGGCGCCGGCCAGTGCGGCCCGTGCCGCGGCCAGCGCGTCCAGATCGTCGCCGACATACACCGTTACCAGTGCCCGCTGCGAGACCGGGTCGAAGTCCCAGTAGGCCACGGCCCGGTCGACCCCACTGGCTTGCGCTGCCACCACCTGGTAGTCGAGGGCGGAGATGGCCCGACCGAAGGTGAAGACGCTGGCTGGCGCGTCCCTCCGCACATCGGCCGGGCTCTGGGGATCGGCTCCGCCCGACACCGCCACCGGGTTCTCGATCGACCCCAGATTGGGTTGTGGCTTCAAGATGGTGGTGAGCCGACCTGCCGGAGGGCTAGCCGCCCCCGAGCCGTAGCGGTACGTTGCCACGACGTTGCCCGCGCCCGTGGTCAACCGGGCTCCGTTCACACCGTCGCCGAAGGTGACCGTCGCCGTGCCGTCCGGCGACCGGGAGACCACGAACACGCGGGCGGTGGAGCCCTGGCCGTAGAACGTCGCCACCTCCGTCCACGCCGCTCCGTCGACGAAGACCGTCAGGGTGCTGGCGACCGAGTCGCCCTGAGCGAGGTAGGTCAACGGGCCCTTCAGCAACGTGAAGCTCTGGTTGATCAAGGTGGCGTCGCCGCTGCCCAACGTCTCCGACGCGACGGTGGCGCCCCGGCTGACCGGTACCAGGTCGACCAGGATCCGCATCGGCGCGGCCAACGCCGGGTACAGCACCTGCTCGTCCCCACCCACAGGTTCCACCACGATCTGCCCGGAGCCGCCGGGCACCACACTGACCAGCGCGCCAGCCCCCGTGGCATCCTGGAGGAACGCCGTCGTCGCCGCACCGGGCATGGAGAACGAGTCGGGTACACCCACGGGGGCGGGGATGGCCGTCAAGGTGGGAGTGGGCACACCGATCACCGTCCCGACGTCTCTGAACCCGAACCGGACCGACACCTTGGCCAGGTCGCTGTAACCGGCCAGCGTGTCCGCGTCGACCGTGGCCAGGCTCAGCGCGGTATGGGCGATGACGATCGTCGGAGGTGTCGGAGGTGTGGGACCGGGATAGGCAACCGTCCACAGCTCCTCGGTCGAGGCCGACACCACGGCCATCGACGAGGCGTAGGTCGCCTCGCCGTCGAGCAGCACCATGTCCCCCGGCCCGATAGCACGGCTGCTCGATGTCAGGTGGACCTGCACGGGCGACGACGAGGTGTCGACAGGGACTTCGCCCGTGGTGCCGCCCGGGTGGTTCCACAGCGAGGTGGTCTGGGTCGCCCGCAACAGCCGGTAGTTCGTCGCGACCAGGTCGGTGGTGGCGGCCGGACCGACCGGACCACGTGGGTGCCACCAGATCCCGCCCAGACCACTGCCGATGCTCGTTTCCGCGAGGAGCACCTCCCTGGCGTGCTCCCCGGCCGTCAGCGTGCCGCCGGACCCCTCGGGTGGCGGGGGGATCGGCCCCCAACCAGCCGACGCGACAAAGGTCACCAACGTGTTGGCCTTGCCCGTTGCGGGGTCGACGGCCGGTGCGACCGACGCCACCGTGGTCCACGACCAGTTGTCGTTCGACCCGGACCAGCCGTTCTCCACGAGGAGCACGCGGTCGCCGCCCTTGACTCCGGCCACCTTGCCAGCCAGGAGCACGGACGCCGGACCCCCCGACGGGTTGGTGGCCAATGTCGTGCTGGGAGCCAACGTGACCGGGAACTGGGCCAGGCCGGCGAACGAATGGGTGCGAGTGACCTCGAAGGTCTGGGCCGCCACGCCCGGGGTCGACGTGCTGGCCAGGGGCATGGTCGCCGGGACCAGCATGGTCTCGTTGGGATGGGAAGCCGTGCGCAGCGCCGCCACCTGCCCCGTGGCGGCGATCCCAGGTCGCGGCCGGAACCCGAGGAGACCGACCAGTCCGGCCAGGTTGGAGGGATCCCGCACGGTCCGGAGGTAGCTCTCGTTGGCGATGCGCTCGTTGTAGAAGGTGAGGATGTCGCCCAGGTAGGCCCACCACTCCAACATCTGGAGGCCCAGGTCGCCGGGGGCCGGCGCCCACCCCACCAGCGCCGTCTCGCCGGGCAGGGCATGGAGCAGGGCCTGGCGGAACCCGGCGAAGGTGTCTACCCGGTAGGCGATCTCGTCCAAGCCGGGCGGGTTGCTGACGGCTCGGGGAAGGTGCTTCTCGCACCGGCACGGTGCCATCATTTCCCCCCCTCCACCGACACCGTGATGGACCCCGCCTCGGGGCGGCTGGGGTCGTCGTCGATCCGGAGGATCTGGTCGGCAGCGAAGGTCAGGGTGCCGGGAAGGTCGGTCAGCACCAGCTCGACCCCGCGACGCCGGTACTGGGCGGAGAAGACCCCGGCCACACCGGGGCACCCCTGGATGGCGGCGAACAGGGCTGCGGATTCGAGGGGCTGGCCGAACTCCCAGTTCGCATGGTCGAAGAACCCGGTGCGTCCACCCGGCGTGGCCCCGGGACGGAGGCGGGCCAGTACGGCGGCCTCGACGCCGGAGGCAAAGAAGGTCGGATCGGCGCAGACGACCACCACCAGATCCAACGACACGTACCGGGGAGGCACGACGAAGCTGTCGTAGCCGGCCAGGCGGCGCCGGTTGAGCAGGTCGGTCACCGTGCCCAGCTCGGCCATGGTCGGCTGCTCGGCGCCTACCGGGTCGGCAGCCGTGAAGACACTCATCCAGCTACCGGTCCAGCGGAACGACGTGCCCGCCTGCTGCACGAACGGCAGGGACTCGACGGCGGCGACATAGTCGCGAGGCTGCACCACCCGCAGCGGTTCGACCGAGAATTTCGCCGGGGCTCGCACCGCCACCTGGGCGTTGGTCTCGGCATCGGAACCCCCGGTGGCCGGGAACGGGTTGGTGCAGGAGATGACCAGGCCACCTTGGACCTGGCCGGGAGCGATGCTCACGATGGTGCCGGCGGGCACGTTGCCCACCGTCCCACCCCCTACCCGGTACAGGGCCCGGAACAGGGCATCTGGCACCGGCGTAGCCCCGAAGACGCCGTCACCGAACCGGATGGTCGTGGCATCGTCGCCGTCGTAGTCGAACCAGGTCGTGCCAGAGCTGGTCAGCACCGGCGAGTACCGCTCCGGGGTCAAGGTGAAGGAGCGGTCGCCGGCACCGGCGTCGAGCAGCCAACGGGCGAACGACCATGGTTCCCCGCCGGGGCCGGCCGACTCCTCGGTCAGGACGACCTCGGGCCATGCCGGCATCTCGGTGTCGGCCGCGGCCCCCGAGCCGGTCCGCGCGATCCATGCCACCGGGGTGGCGGACAGGCAGAACCGGTAGTCGGGCAACGGGTTCTCAGGCGTGGATCCCCGGCCTGTCCGCACCAGTGCCGGGCTGGGCGACAGACCGGGCGGGAGTGGCGACGGCGGCGCCGAGGGCGGCGGGCCGGGGATGAAGAACCAGTCGGTGGTGCGCAGCCCCTGCACGACCGGAACCAGGTTGCCGGCCACCTCGGTGACCGAAAGATCGTGCGGGTGCGCGGTCGGTGCGGCCAGGGTGACCTTTGTGAGCTCGACGTTCAGGACCGGATCGAGCATCTCGGCGGGAACGGAGGCGCTCTGGGAGCTGATGGTGACCACTTCCCTGACGGGCGGGTCGGCGCTGCTCGCCCCGGCCGTGTCCAGCAGCAGTAGCTGTCCCGGCTGCAG
>JAJYAB010000217.1 GCA_021779775.1 Actinomycetes bacterium | reverse complement strand
GCGCGATCCCGGTCAGCGCGGAGCTGGTCCGCCTCTACGCCGACTACATGCACGGCGAGTACGGCGATTTGGACAGCGACTACGTGTTCGTCAACTTGTGGGGGGCGCCGCACGGCGCGCCGGTGAGTTACCCGGCCGTCTACGATCTGGCGCGCCGGGTCCGGCGACGCAGCGGCGTGGAGTTCGATCCGCACTGGTTCCGCCACACCTACGCCACCCGGATCAACCGAGACGTCCCCCAAGAAGTCGTGCGCCGCATCCTCGACCATGACTCGCCGCAGATGACCGCCCATTACGCCCGGCTGCACGACACCACCGTCCGGCGCCACTGGGAGCCGCCCGCAAGGTCGACATCACCGGCAAGAGCGTGATCGTCGACCCCGCCGGCCCGCTCGCCGAAGCGGCCTGGGCCAACCAGCGCCTCGGTCGAGCCATCCAGGCGCTCCCCAACGGGTTCTGCGGCCTGCCCGTCCAGCAGGCCTGCCCGCACGCGAACGCCTGCCTCACCTGCCCGACGTTCCTCACCACCGTCGAGTTCCTGCCCCGCCACCGCGCCCAGCGCGACCAGACGCTGCGCATCATCACCGCCGCCGAAGCCTGCGGCCAGGGGCGCCTGGCCGAGATGAACCGCCAAGTCCTCGCTAACCTCGACCGGGTCATCACCAGCCTCCAAGCCGATGGCGACCCCACCGACACGGTGGCCGATGCGGGCTGACAACACCGAGCATCTGATCGCCGCCGCCCGTCGCCGCTCCGAGACCACCAAGGTCCGGGCCATCGCAGCCCTACGGCGCATGGACAACACCGGCATCCCAATCACCTTCGACTCCGTCGCCCGCAACGCCGGGGTGTCCAGGGCCTGGCTCTATAGCCAACCCGAGCTCCGCTCCGAGATCGAACGACTCCGCCAGAACCGTGGCCCCAGCGCGCGACGAGTGGTGCCAGAACGTCAACGGGGCAGCGACGCCTCCCTGCGGCAACGGATCGACACCGCCCTCGCCCGGATCCGCGAGCTCGAATCCGACAACCGCCGTCTGCGCGCCGCTCTCGCCGAAGCGCTCGGCCACAACCGCACCCATCCACGCCCCACGCCGCCACCGGTGTCGGCGGCTGCCGAGCCGACCACCGCCGGCCACCTCCAAGCCGTCAACGACAGTTGATGGCTACCAACCGCGGCCGACCCCTCCTCGAACTGGTGGCGGCGCTCACCGCCGACATCAACGCCCTCGCAACCGAGCGCGACACGGCAATCGCCCGAGCAGTCGCCGACCGGGCGACGTGGACTGAGATCGGCGCCGCGCTCGGCGTGAGCGCCCAAGCCGCCCACAAGCGCTACCGGTGGCTCCGCCACTCGGCGACCACCGGCGAAACCTGGCACGAACCGCCGTTACCGTGCTGAACGAGAAGAAATCCTCTCCCGCCCAAAACAATCTGCAGCCGGCCAGGGACCCCCGAGGGCCTTCATCGAAGACACCATCCACTACGCAAACCCGCAGGTCACAGCTGTCACCCGGCGCCGCGACTCAAGATAATCGTGGAGTCGATGATCGAGATCTGCCGGGACCACTCCCGCAACGTGAAGCGGTGGGAGAGCGGGGAGATGGCCCTGCGGTGGTGTGCCGCCGGCATGGTCGAGGCCGAGAAGCAGTTCCGCCGCGTCAACGGCCACCTCCATCTCAAGGCCCTCCGCTCCGCCCTCGACCACCACGCCGCCAACACCGTTACACCCCCCAGTTACACTGCCGAGAAGGAGGTGGCCGCATAGCTCAGCCACCGGGGACCGTCACCCAAAATTCCACGCCAGACGGGACATCCTCGTTCGACATCCTGGCCGGCTACCAGGGCAACCAGGTCGACAGCGGAGATGGCGGTGGGTGGGACCTCCTCACCGTCGAGGGCAGAAAGGGCAGCCAGGGCCTCGATGACCAGGGCGTCGACCAGGGACTCTCTGGCCGCCCGGTCGTCCCAGTCACAAGGGGGCTTCCCCGGGGTGGCGTAGTCGTCGTCGCGGACGAGCGCGGCTCGCACCGCTGCGGCCAGCGGGCTTCCCGCCGCCTTCAGGGCGGTCAACAGCTTCCGGATCGAGGCCCGCAGCTGGGTGACGGTGTCCTCGGTGGCCACCGCATCGAAGATCGGGGTGGAGTCGAGCACCCGGGCCCGTCCTTTCATCGCACCGGTTTCTTTCGCCACCACCTTGGTGTCCTCGAACAGTCGACGGGGACGAGACGAAGCCCGCAACCGGTTGCGCTGGCCGACGAGAGCGGTGGAATGGAAGGCCACATATCCCGTGTCCACCCCGGCGGCGGCCTGCCAGCGGAGATCCACCTCCAGGCGGTCGGTCGCCTCCCGGTCGGAGAGACCCTCGAAGGCCTGGAGCACCATGACGGTGGCCATGACCCGGGCGGGGATGGTGGGACGGCCCTTGGTCGACTCGGCGTACAGATCGGCGAAGTACTCGTCGCCGAACATCTGGTGACCGTGGTCGGCGAGCAATCGGTAGATCGACCCTTCCTTCAACCGGTCGCCGAGGATATCCCTCGGATTCTCGAAGCGTTGCTGGACCTGCGCCGACCCGAGTGCCATGCCTGAAATTGTCCCAGAGCCGGCGGCATTTCACGAATCGAGGCAGCGACTATTTCAGCACAGTCCTAGGACGCCCGGATCGCCGACTACGTACGATCTGACAGAAACTGCGACCAGGAAGAGGGCCCGCTCACTATCCGACTATCTGTCGCCGATGCTCGCGGGAGCGGCCAGTTGTCGTAGGCACGTGGATCCGCCCGGCGGGGACCAGCCGGCCGCTGGGCCGGGTTCCTAGTCTTTGTAGTGAGCGGCCGGGTTGAGGATCTGGCGGCCCCACATCTGCTCGCGTTCGCGGGTGCTGAGCCGGCATTCGTCGGCGGCGTCGGGCCATTGGGCGGTGATGGTCTCCACCTGCTGGCCGATGATGGCGTCGGCTTCGGCCAGCTCCAGGTGGTAGCAGGCGGCGGCCTCCCGGCACAGCGCGAAGCGGCTTTCGCGCCGTCCGTCGCGGGAGATGGCCATGGCCTGGTAAGCGGTGTCCCCGGATCGCAGCTGCGGGCAGATGTCGTAGGCGGGGGTGAGGGTGAGCATCCCGGCCGGCCCGTCCCAGAAGGCGGCGTGGTTTCTGGCGTGGTCGTCGGTGTTGGACACGCAGATGTTGAACACGATGCGGGAGAACAGCTCGCGCAAGGTGGCGTCGGTATCGGTGAACCGGGCCCGGATGGTGTCGGCCAGCTCGTGGTAGGTGGCGTAGCGGCCTGCTGTCTCGTCCAGGCCCAAAACGGTGAGCGCGGAGACCATCATCTTCCGCTCGCCGGCTGTGGCGCTGCGGTCGAAGCGTTCCACCAGCAGCACGTCACGGCCCAGGCAGCTGGTGAGTCGGCTGTCGGCCACGGCGAGACCGACCCGGCGGGCCAGGTTCATGGCCACCGCTTCGGCCTTGACCACCGGGAAGGGGTCGCGGGCGAGGGACAGTTTGGCCACCCAGCCGGGGTGGTGGGCCTGTTCGAGGAGGACCTTGGGGCGGGCCCCGCCGACGGAGGTTCCGTGCAGCAGGGCGACCTGCAGGCCCGGCGACAGCGGCTCGCCGGCCTCATAGCGGGCGGCCGCTTCCTGCATCTCCTCCAAGGTGGCGGAACCGCCGCGGGGGATGTACTCGTACGGACTGTCCTGAAAGTCGAGCGCGCCAATGCGGTCGCTTCCGGACTCCAGCAGGAAGGTGAGCAGCCCCGGCTCCCCCGGCTCGTCGTAGCGGGTCAGCCCCTCGACCATCCGGGCAATGATGAGCTGCTGGCCCCACCCGTCGGGCCCGGCGTCGCGCAGGCAGCCGGCCACCGCCTTGTCGGGGACGATCTGCTCCCGCTGCAGGGGCAGCTCGGGCAGGTACAGGGGAACGGCGTCGGGCCGCTCCAGGTAGGAGGCGGCGTAGCGGAACGCCAGGCGGGATCCGACCCGGCCGACCACCCCGGCGACGACCGGCTCGACCCGCCGTGGAAGCCAGACCCACACGTAGGCCTGCTCGGGGACGCCGCGCGCAGCCACGGGCCTAGAAATCGTTGGGCAGCTCGCGCCGCCGGTCGTGGACGGAGGCGGGCAGCAGCGCCAGCCGCTCCCGGCTGCGGGCGACCATGTCCGACAGCTGCTCGGGGCCAGCGCCGAAGAGGTCGATGCCGACCAGGACGGCCAGCTCGAACATCAGCCCGATGCCGACGGTGGGCGAGCCGCGCTCGGCCGCGTAGAGGGTGTTGCGGGAAATCCCGGCCCTCTCTGCCAGCTCCTCAGCCTTCCACTGCCTAGCGCGCCGCCCACGGGCGATCTCCAGGCCCAGCAGCTGGAGATCG
>JAJYAB010000216.1 GCA_021779775.1 Actinomycetes bacterium | reverse complement strand
CAGGCCTGAGTGTTGGCCCCTGCCCCGAAGTCGATCGTCTCATCGATACACGCGTGAACCGCCGCTCCATCCGACGCGGTGGACGAGAACGGCAGGGTGGTGGCCCCTGGCGTGCACGAGGTCTTGCCCGAGTCGCCCAGGTCGGTGATGACGGGGACGGGGACGATCCCGAGGTCCGACGGCGTCGGCTGACCAGGATCTACGTGGAAGTGGAAGATCGCCTCGTCCATCGCACCATTGTAGTTCCACCCCGGACCGTCGTCGTGCAGGGTGTTCTGGCAGCTCATCGCCTGGCCCGGCTGACACGCGGCGGAGTCGACGTACGCGTTCGGGTGCGCGATAACTCGGTCGAGCGGGTAGCCCGCGTCGGGCGGCGGGTTGGGCGGGAGGCCGATGTCGAAGTAGCCCGAGCGGGACACCCACAGGGTGGCCGGGCCCTGGCAGCTCAGTTCCGTGAGCTCGGACCAGCACTGCCTGGCCAGGTCGGAGGCGCAGTGAGCCGCCGGCGGACGAATCGCCCGGCGCGCCGTCCACCGTCCCGTCGACGGGCGAGGCGTCCTTCGCGGTCACCGCTCCCCCGGAGCCGCAAGCGAGAACCGACGGTCCACAGGCTCGCCCAGACACGCACGGCACCTCCTCACCAGTCCCCGAGGGAGATGCGAGACAGATAGCCGTGGAAGCCGGCGCTGTTCGAGTCCACCGTGATGGCCCACAGCTCGGAAGGCGTGAGCGCCACGACCTGGCCGATGTAGCGGCCCGGCCCCGGGTTGACCTGGATGATCTTGCCGTCCGAGACCCGGCCGACGATGGCGGTAGTCATGGTTGGCTGCGCCTGACTTGCATTGGGCACCGCCATCACCCCCCCGAACGCCACCGCTCCGGCGCCGGCCGGATCCAACGTGCTGCTGACGGTCGCGAACCTGCTCGCCGTCGCCGCGAGCTGGGCAGGGTCCGACGTGTACGGCGCCGACCACAGCTCGATCTGCCGCGGGCCGCCCGACGGGCCGTACGTCTCGGTCCAGTACAGGCGCGTCCCGTCCGACGCGGGGCTGCCGACATCGGCGTTGGGGTTCGCTCGCAAGAGCTCCGGCGAGCCACCCTGGTGGAAGGCGAACATCTGCTGTGGCAAGTTCGTGGTCGCCCCGAACACGTCGGCCCCTTCCACCAGCGCCAACCAGAGCGAGACGTTGGTGGACCCGACGGCCAGGGCCGTCGCTCCGAAGTCGGCGCGCACGAGGGCGCCCGGCGTGTCGAACGCGAACAGGCTGTCGGAGGCGCCCACGTCCTGGAAGCCCGGCAGGAGTCGCGCGTAGCTGGTGAAGGACGGTGAGCCGAGCATGGCGCTGGGAACGCCATGCGCCACCGAGACACCCAGCAAGCGATCCGAGGACACAAGCTCGGCGGCCACGGCCACCGTCGACTGCCCAAGGAGCACGCTGGCGAAGCACGCGTTCTGCGCGGTCAGGTCGACGAAGTCGTCCTTGCGCCACGCACCGAGCGGCGTCCCGGTCGCGATGTCGTAAAGGTCGTACTCGACTGGAAAGAAACCACCTCCCACGCTCGAATACGGCTTCGGGTCGATGGCGCGGCTCAGCATGATCCACCTGGGATTGCCGTCGGCATGTCGCGAAACGCCAAAGTACTGCCAATAGACTGCCGTCCCCTGCGGCGGCGCCCACGGCGCGTAGAAGTCCAGGCACCCTGCCAGGCCGTTGGAGCATGGCACCCACGACCACGCCGGCATGGACGCCGTGAGGTCGATGGGCGTGGCGATCGCGCAGCATGGGTCGAGGCCGGGCATCCGCCGCCAGCCCGGCCAGCCGGCGAGCACGTTCGAGGTCTCCTGCGCGTATTGCGGCAGGCAGAACGGGGGCGCGGCGGCGTCGGTCGCGGCAGCTTCGGCCTCCGCTTCCGTCTCGGCCCCCACGTCGTCGCCAGCTTCTTGGATCGTGTGGCCCTCTGCACCTGCATCGGCGCGGCCTTCGACTGCCGCGTCGGCAGGGCGCGACCCGGCGCCTTGACCGGACGAGCACTGCGCTAGCCCGGTCCCCACCGCGAGGGCCACGACGACGCCCACGCCCATCCACGATGCGGCGCGCCGGAGCATGGGCTAGTGTCCGCTGGACCGCCCGCACTGCTGCTGCGGGTCGCCCAGGACGGACGACGGTCCCGGCTGGAACAAGCTGTCCCGAGCGATCGTGCACGGGCTTGCCTGCTGCTCGCAGTGGCGGTGCCAGTTCGGGTCGGACGGCGCGGCATCGCACCGGCAGAAGGCCGGAGCGCTCATTCCCTGCGCGCTCGGCGCATCGCCCGACAGGTTGCCGATGTACGAGGTCATATTCAGCCCCGTGTTCACGAATGTCGGGCAAGCTTGCTGGCTCGGCAGGTGCGACGGACCACACGTCGTCGATGTGCCCGTGCACGTCTGGACGGTCACGCACACCTGGCACGGCGCGGTGGCCCCGGTGGGGTTGGGGACGGTGCTCGCGGCCGACGCGGTCGTCGCGTTCGAGTCGCAAGCGTCGCCAGGGTAGTTGGCCCGGAAGTGCGCCACGTAATCGGGAGTGTCGGGCGCCCCTCCGGTGCCAGGGGGATAGCCCTCCCAGGTCGGACAGGCGCCTGTGCCCTGGCCGCTCCAAGCGTAGTCCGAGCACGGGCTGGCCGAGGTCAGAACCAGCTCCAGCTCCGCGTCCCAGTTGCTGTCCTGCTGGTTCCAGTTTCGCACCGTCCAGCAGTTGTCCGCGTCGTTCAGGACACCGTCGCCGTCGGTGTCCGTGAGCAGCGCCCGAACCGTCGTCTCGATCCATGGGCCATTGGCGGGCGACCAGGTCGGGGGGAAGGTCTGGTCAACTTGCGCCGACGGGTCGGCCGGGTCACCGCCAGTCGTATGGCTCGAGATTCCAAACACGAACCACTCGTCCGCCGTCAGCTCCGGGAGTCCAGGCGAAGGGCCGCCCTGGATCAGGAGCGGCCCCCCCGAGTCGCCGCTATCGATGTCAGCGCCGTACTTGCCGTCGGAATCGAGGATGCGCTGCATGTGGACGTTGACGACGTTCACCTGGCCGGTGACGCCCCCCAGGTTGCTGCAGTACTGCGACTTCTCGATCCCGTTGCAGTCATTGAGGAAGCCGCACCACTGGTCCCAGTGGGGACCGAGGTTCTCGAAGATCATCGGCCCAGTGCGCCGCTCGGTGTGGCCCGGGTCGGCGCTACCGTCCATCGCGTCGCCGTTCCCTCGGCCCACGGGCCAGGCCTGAGTGTTGGCCCCTGCCCCGAAGTCGATCGTCTCATCGATACACGCGTGAACCGCCGCTCCATCCGACGCGGTGGACGAGAACGGCAGGGTGGTGGCCCCTGGCGTACAGGAGGTCTTGCCGGAATCGCTCAGGCTGGTGATGATCGGGATGGGGACGATCCCGAGGTCCGACGGCGTCGGCTGTCCGGGATCCACGTGGAAGTGGAACAGCGCCTCGTCCATCGCACCACCGTAGTTCCATCCCGGGCCCTCGTCGTGCAGAGTGTACTGGCAACTCATCGGCTGGCCCGGCTGACACGCGCCGGAGTCGACGTACGCATCCGGGTGAGCGATGATTCGGTCAAGCGGGTAGCCCGCGTCGGGTGGAGGATTGGGGGGCACGTTGACGTCGAAGTAGCCCGAGCGGGACACCCAAAGGGTGCCCGGGCCTTGGCAGCTGACCTCGGTGAACTCGGACCAGCACTTTCTGGCGTGATCCTGCTCGCGGGCGAGCCTCGATGGCGCTCGATGGCGCACGGCGGCCGCTACTGCCACCCTGCCAGGTCCTTGCACCAGTCGGTCGGCCAACCGGTCGGCTGCGGACAGCAGCCGCCGGTCTCGACGATCCCCGACGGGGCGCCCAGGCAACCGAGCAGCTGGTTGAAGTTCTGCCCGATCGGCGTCGTGCAGCCCTCCGTGTAGCAGCCGTACTCCGCGGTGACGCCCTCGCCGGCGACGCCCCAACCCGACTCGGACTCGGGCGAGGCGTTGACCTGCGTGCCGAGCACCGTGCCGCCGTAGACGAACGATCCGGACTTCAGGCTCGGATCGAGGTCGATGTTCTCGGCGAGGAAGATCTCGCGTCCCGCGCCGGGACCGGCGGTCAGCTTGTAGGAGACGAACGTCCCGCCGGGCCAGCCGGTGTCGTCCCGGTTGCGATAGAGGTCGATGGTCCCCGGGCCGATGGCGTAGATGGGGCCCGCGCCGGCGTAGTCGACGCCCTGATCGATGCGCTCCGGCGTGAGGCTCGTGACGTCGCGATACGGGTTGCAGTAGCGCTGGTTCTGCGGCGCGTTCGGCAGGCACGCGTGCGAGGCGCCGGTGGCGCAGACGTTCACCGTGCCGTCGGCCGGGTTGTC
>JAJYAB010000215.1 GCA_021779775.1 Actinomycetes bacterium | reverse complement strand
AATCATTCGGCCGGGCGAAGTCTGGCTGGATAACCGAGGTCAGCAGATTCAGGCGCACGGCGGAGGAATTCTCCGCTACAAAAAGGTCTACTACTGGTTTGGCGAGGACCGCTCCGTTTCAAATGCTCCGGAAAAGCGATATGTTGCCTGCTACTCCTCAAAGGATCTTGCGCATTGGGTCTATCGCGGGCAGGTTCTATCCCTTGCCAACCCGGAAAGCGCGGCTCCCAACTGGGTTCTGGAGCGGCCCAAGGTCTTCTACAACGCGAAGACCCGCAAGTTCGTAATGTATTTCCATCTGGATGATGCGCACTACAAGCTGGCGCGCGTGGGCGTGGCGGTGAGCGACAAGGTGGATGGGCCCTACAAATATGCCAGTAGCCTTCGCCCGCTCGGCCAGGAGAGCCGCGACATCGGGCAGTTTGTAGACGACGACGGCTCCGCGTATCTGATCTTCGAGTCGCGGCCGACACACGGGTTCTTCATTGCAAAACTCTCTGACGATTTTCTGAGCGTGGTGAAGGAGATGAGTTTCATTCACGCGACTCTGGAGGGCGGCGCTATCGTGCATTTCAAGGGCCTGTACTATGCGGTGGGCTCGCACATGACCGGCTGGCGGCCCAACCCGGACGTGTATGCGACGGCCCCCGCCATCACCTCCAGGATCTGCAGCCGCGCCTGGCGAGCTTGGTGCAACGCCTGGGCGAGCACGTCTGCGGGCAACCCGTCGATCTTCGTGTCCAGCTGCAGGGCAGTGACCGCCTCGCTCGTCCCAGCGACCTTGAAGTCCATGTCGCCGAAGGCATCCTCGGCACCGAGGATGTCGGTCAGCGTGACGTACTTCCCTCCGTCGAAGACGAGACCCATGGCGATGCCGGCCACCGGCGCCTTAATGGGAACGCCAGCGTCCATCAACGACAGCGTCGAACCACAGACCGAAGCCATCGACGTCGATCCGTTCGAGGAGAGAACATCGGAGACGAGCCGTAACGTGTAAGGGAATTCGTCGGACGGCGGCACCACGGGCAATAGGGCACGCTCGGCCAGCAGGCCGTGCCCGATCTCGCGGCGCTTGGGCCCCCGCATGAACCCCGTCTCCCCGGTCGAGAACGGCGGGAAGTTGTAGTGGTGCATGTAGCGCTTGCTGTCTTCGGTACCGATCGTGTCCAGCATCTGGTTCATGCGGGGCATGCCCAAGGTGGTGACATTCAAGACCTGGGTCTCACCCCGCTGGAACAGCCCGGATCCGTGTGCCGTGGGGATCAGGTCGACCTCGGCCGACAAGGGCCGGATGTCGGTCGTGCCCCGACCGTCGATCCGGATGCCCTCGTCGACGATCCGGCGCCGGACGATCTTCTTCGTGAGCGCCCGCACCGCGGCCTTGATCTCACGCTCACGCCCCTCGAATTCAGGGGCGAGCTCCTCCACGACCGACCGGGTGGCCTGGTCGATGGCGTCGTTGCGCTGGGTCTTGGCGATGATCGTGTTCGCCTCGGCGAGCGCCTTCCCTCCGGCTGCCTCGACTCGGGCGAGCACATCGTCCGCATAGTCCGCGAACAGCTCGACGGCGATTGCCGGCCTGGCGCCTGCCTCGACCACCAGGGCACGCTGCAGCTCGATCGACTCGCGAATCCACGTCTTGGCCGCCTCGAGCCCGTCGGCCAGGACCTCCTCGGTGACCTTCGGGGCGCCAGCCTCGTAGAACTTCCACGAGTCCTCGGTACCGCCAGCCTCCACCATCATGATGGCGATCTCCGAACCCGGCTCCTCGGTCAACGCCCGGCCGGCCACCACCAGCTCGAAGCACGATGCGTCGCCCTCCTGGTATGTGGCATGGGGGATCCATGTCCCCTCGGTCGACCAGGCGAGGCGCACCGCGCCGATCGGACCGTCGAAAGGGATGCCCGACAGCATCAGGGCAGCCGACGCGCAGTTGATCGCCAGGACGTCGTGCGGGTTCTCCTGGTCGGCCCCGAAGATCGTGCCGACGACGTGCACCTCGTTACGGAACCCCGCGGGGAACGACGGCCGCAGCGGCCGGTCGATCAGGCGACAGGTCAAGATGGCCTGGTCGGTGGCCCGGCCCTCACGCCGGAAGAACGAACCAGGGATCTTCCCCGCGGCGTACATCCGCTCCTCGATGTCGACAGTCAAAGGAAAGAAGTCGGCACCTTCGCGTGCGTTGCGGGCAGCGGTGGCCGTAACCAGCACCATCGTGTCACCGATGCGTCCGACCACAGCACCGTCGGCCTGTCCGGCGAGCTTGCCGGTCTCGAAGGAAAGCGTCCGGTCGGTGCCGCTGATCGGGCCCGACACGGTGGTGGCATCAGCCATGGGGCTCGTGCTCCTGTGTCACTCGGGGGCACACAGCCTGCCAGTTCCCAGTGGTCGACCACCTCCGGCGAGCCTCACCCGCTTGGGCGGGCCGGCGCTCGAGGTGACCGGCAACTGGCAGCTGGCCGATGGCCGGGTACCCGTCCGTCTGGTACGGGCGACGGCGCCGCCCGCATGTCCCGGAGGGGGGCTCCCCACCGAGGTGGTCCCGTCCGGCCGCCAGGCCGCCCGGGAGCCAGGCCGCCTATCGGCGGATGCCGAGCTTGCCGATGATGGTCCGGTACCGCTCGACGTCGTTGCCGCGCACGTAGTCCAGCAGGCGGCGCCGGCGGCCGATGAGCTTCATCAGCCCCCGGCGGGTGTGATGGTCGCCCTGGTGGATCTTCAAGTGCTCGGTGAGATGGGCGATGCGCTCGGTGAGGATGGCGATCTGGACCTCGGACGACCCGGTGTCCGTAGCGTGGAGCCGATGCTCGGCAATCGTCGCGGTCTTGTCAGGCATGTGCGGTCTTGTCAGGCATGTGCAGAGAACGACCTCGAGAGGATGTGGGGTACGACCGGACGTCGGGTGGCCCCACGATCAGGCCACGCCCACCGGATCAACCGGAGCGGCAGCCCCGACTGGGAGTCAGCCTAGCAGGCAGTGGGGGCGGCCGTCAGGCGCGTTGGCACGGGCGGGCAGCAGCCCGAGTGCCTGGTCAGGCTCGAGCCAGCACCCGCCGGGTCTCCGCCACATCCCGGCCCATCTGATCCACCAGCTGGCCGATGTCGTCGAACCGCACTTCGTCCCGCAGGCGCGCGACAAAGGAGACCCGGGCCTCCTCCGCGTAGAGATCGCCGTCGAAGTCGAGCAGATGCGCCTCGAGCAGGGGGCCGTCCGCGCGCTCGTGGAACGTCGGGCGGCGGCCGAACGACACCGCCGCAGCAAGCACGGCCCCGCCGGGCCGCTGGTACCGACAGGCGTAGATGCCCTCGGCAGGCAGGGCCAAGCCCGGCGACAGGGCCACGTTGGCCGTCGGGTAGCCCAGCTCAGGGCCCCCCCGCCCGTCACCGCGCTCGACCACCCCCCGCACCTGGTGCGGGCGGCCGAGCAAGTGCCCCGCTCCAACCACGTCGCCGTCTGCCAGCAGCGCCCTGACACGGGTCGACGACACCGGCCCGCCGGCACCGCCGGCACCGGAGGACTGGAGGCCGATGCCATCGACGACGAAGTCGTAGCGGCGCCCCATGTCGGTGAGGAGGTCGACGTTGCCCTTACGCCCGTGACCGAAATGGAAGTCTGCGCCTACCACCACCGAGCGCGCCGCCAGTGCGTCGACGAGCACCTCCGTAACGAATTCCTCGGCGCTCTCGTCCGCTCGCTGGCGGTCGAACGGGACCAGCAGCGTGCGGTCGACGCCGCACGCAGCGAGCAGCTCGAGCTTCTGGTCGAGATCGGTCAAGAGGGGGGGGGCCGACTCGGGACGGACGACGGTAGCCGGATGCCGGTCGAAGGTGACCACGACCGTGGCCAGGCCGCCAGCCTCGGCACGGCGTCGAAGCTCGGCGATCAGATGCTGGTGCCCGAGGTGCACGCCATCGTAGGCCCCGATGGTCACCGCCGATCCGGCCGGCGGCGGGGTGGAGCGCTGTGGTCCGAAGACGACCTCCATCGCCGATCGAGGTTAGCGGGGCGTTCCCGGCGGTCTGACGCTGCCCGGCGTCAGCCGGCAACGGCCAGGACCACGACCGCCATCATCCGGTCGCTTCCGGTGCCTTCGTAGACCGCCAGCAGGCGCCCGCTGCGGTCGACCACTGCCCATGGCCCGACGCCAAGCGCACCGAGCGCCACCTTGTCCAGTGCCAGCCCATGGGTGACGAGCCTCGCGACATCGGCCTCCACCTCGATCTGGGAGAGGTCGCGCAGCGCCTGCGCCGGGGTCAGGACGTGGCCCGGTGCCAGCGCGTGCAGCGGCCGGGCCTCGTCGAGGCCGAACGAGCCGATCCGCGTGCGGCGGAGGTTGCGCAGGTGCGCGCCCCCGCCGAGCGCCGCCCCCAGATCTGCCGCAA
>JAJYAB010000004.1 GCA_021779775.1 Actinomycetes bacterium | reverse complement strand
GTGGGGAACGATTCGCCACCGTGCCCCGCCAACGCTGCCTGTGGCATCTCAGCCGAGCGATGGTGAAGCTCCTGCGCTACAAGGACCGGGTGCCAGCGGGCATCGTCGACGATGCGGTGGCCAATCTGGAGACACTCCTCGCCAACGCATGGGCAGAGCGCGACCTCGACCTCGCACTCGAGTGCCTCGACCTGGTGGCCGACAGCATCGAGCTCGACGGTGGTCACGCCGCGCCCAGCCATCTCCGCAACGCGAGGGACGAAGTGTTCACGTTCCTCGCCAACCCGACAGCAGGGCACCTCCTGACCGGCCACAAAGGTCGACCCGACGTCGGCACCGGCGTCCTGGAGCGGGTCATGCGGGAGATGAACCGCCGCAGCGACGTCGGGGTGCGGTGGTCCATCCCCGGCATCCGGGCCATCCTCATGACCAAGCTGGAGCACAAGTACCATCACGGACGGTGGTCCGAGACTCGGGCTGCCGACTCTCCACCCAAGGCTCGGTTCAGCCTCGAACCTCTACCGCAACCGGCCGCTGCATGACGTCGATGTCATCGGAACGCCTCGCTACCGAAATAGCCAAGACCGAGGCCGCCATCGAGCGCTACATGACGGCCTTCGAGCGCGGCACGCTCCCCGACGAGGCGTTCGCCGACCGGGTCCGAGAGCTCGGGCTCACGACAAAGACGCTGCGCGCACGCCGAACCGAGCTCGCCGAGGCGCTCCCATCGAGCTCCGACACCCTCCCCAGCCCCGCCGTGCTCGCCGCCATCCATCGAGAGCTCGAGCACGTCGCCGAGCACGCTCCCGACGACATCAAGAAAACGGTCGCCCGGGCCTTCGTGAAGAGCCTCGAGGTGGAGAGCGCCACCCGAGTACGCCCGGTCTACCGCGTCCTCAGCCCTCCGCCCGACGCGTGGCCAGACACGCTCGATCGTGACCTCACCGAAGGGGAGGGTGTTCGTACAACGACAAGTGTGGTGGGCGCAGAGGGACTCGAACCCCCGACCTCAGCCGTGTGAAGGCTGCGCTCTAACCAGCTGAGCTATGCGCCCGGAGGCTGTGATGGTAGCGCTACGTCACCCGCCACCTGGTCGAGTGCAGCCGGCGCCGGGTCGGAGGCGATGGGCTCCACTACAGCGGCCAGCCAGCCCCGCAGGGAGCTGAAGGTGGCGACGGCTTCGGCCCGTCGTAGGTCGTGGACGGTGAGCGGGCGCTCGGCGACGACGCCGGACTCCACCAGCAGGGAGCGGCGGATGCCGGGCAGGCACCCCGACCCGATCGGGGGTGTCCACCACCGTCCTCCGATACGCAGGCCGAGGTTGGCCCGCGTCGTCTCGGTCACCTCACCCCGCTGGTTCACCAGCACGACGTCGTCGGCAGCGGGGTGGCGCGCCGAGCACCGGTCGTATCGTGTGCGATCCAACGTCTTGTGGAAGAGGAGCGGGTCGTCGGGATCGACAAGCTCGTCATCGATGGCGAGGCGTAGTGCCCGTGTCGGGTGCGCCGGAGGTGGCGCCGTGTCGACCTGTGCCGAACCGTCCGTATCGAGGACGATCCGGATCCGCAACGTCGACGGGGACCCGGTCACTGCCGCCGTCACCAGCCGTCTGATCTCGACGTCGTCGAACGCCAGCCCGAGCATCTTCGCTGAGCCACCGAGACGCTGCAAATGCCGGTCGAGAAGCGGCGCGCCATGCTGTGGGTGCCAGGCCAGCGTCTCGAAGAGCCCGGACGGCCGAGGGGTCGGCCGTCGGAGCAGCGAGGTCTTGGCCTGCACCTCGATCCATTCGGCACGGGCCTCCGATCCCCAGGTGATCCCGCCGCCCGCCCCGTACGATGCGGTGCCCGTCCGCTTGTCGACCACGGCGGTGCGGATGGCGACGGCGAAGCGGGCATGCACTGCGTCCGGCATGCCCTGAGGCCGGGTACCGTTCGCGCGGCGGAAGGGATCTTCCGGGCCGACGAGCCCCACCACGCCGCAGTAGACCCCCCGGGGGGTTTCCTCCAGCTCGGCGATCATGCGCATCGCCTCGCGCTTGGGCGCACCGGTCACCGACCCCGAGGGGAACACCGCCTCGAAAAGGCCAGCCAGCCCCACCTCGTCGCGCCGGCGGGCCGTGATCGTGGAGGTCACCTGCCACACGCTCGGGTACGCCTCGACGTCGAGAAGGCGCGCTACCCGCACCGTTCCGACTTCGGCTACCTTGCCGAGGTCGTTGCGTAGCAGGTCGACGACCATGATGTTCTCTGCGCGCTCCTTCGCCGATTGGGCGAGCGTCCGGCAGCGCTCCGCATCCTCGCCTGGCCAGCGGCCCCGCCGTGCTGTCCCCTTCATCGGTCGGGTGATGACGTCGTTGCCGTGTAATTCGAGGAAGAGCTCCGGCGAAGCGCAGAGCACGGCCCAATCGGATGTCTGCAGGAACGCGTGGTACGCACCCTGCTGGCCTATAGCGAGGTGGCGGTACAGGGACTCGGGGTTATCCACGTCCGAGGCACAGAGCCGGATGGTGTGGTTAACCTGGTACACGCGTCCGGCAGCGATCGCCCGGCGGATGGCGGCTACGGAACGCCGGTGCGCGCTCGCCACGGTATCGGCCTGCCACGCTGGCAAACCGTGGCCGTCACTGCTTTGGACCAGGGGGACCCGGCACGCCTCTTCGAAGAGCCCGAACCACGCGAGAGGCGTCGTCGGGCGATCAGTCCCGGTCCGGACGGTCAGGCTGGGATCGAGCCCGGCTGCCGCCTCGTAGGCGACGAGCCCCGCCGCGTAGCGGCCGGCTGCCGCTGCCGCCTCCACGTCGTGGAGGAGCCCGGCCACGTCGTCGACGTGGTCAGCCCGGAGCTCGCCGATGTACCCCTTTAACATGATCGCCGATCCCGACCGGAAATCGTCGAACCGGGCCTGCACCGGGCGCACTGCTGCATCCTACGGAGCCGGCGCCCAGCCCCAGCCCGAGGACAGGCCTGCGCCGGAAGCGTGCTGGGTATGACCCCGCCGCGATCCGCACGCCGGGCGAGCGACCGGCGACGCTCGTCGATCTGTGGCGTCCGCACTTGAGATCTGCCTGACACAGCGCTAACCCAAGTTCTCCTCCGGCAGGCTACGGTTGGTGAACCATGCTGACGGCAGCACCGCTGCGGGCTCCGGGGGTGAGTGTCGGCTCTCGCTGACGGACGCTGGTCGTGCCCCGTGTCGCATGGAGGCGCCGGCACTGCAATGGTAAGGGGGTGCCTGCACCTCTCACAGCCCCCGGTCTCGTGTGCCTGACCTCGTCGGAGCCACCGGGGGACGCCATGCACGGGTCAAGGACCGATGTGAGTGGACTCGCCGCCTGGTTACATCACTCCGGTTGGCCGGTGGAGATCGTTGCAGGACGTCGGCGGCCTGGACGCGATGTGGGGGAGGACGTCCCTGTCGACCTGTTGGAGTCCTGGGAGCAGCGGCGGTGGCCTCAGGGGCTCGACGAAGCGTCGTCGTTGGTGGCGGGCATGGCGTTCCGCTTGCGGCGGCTGGCTCCGTGGCTTGTCCATGCCTTCTTATATGCCGACGCAGTGGCAGCCCACATGGCCGACCAGCCATACGTGGTCAGCTTCGGTGGCATGGTGGCACCGGAGCTCTTCACCGGTCGACCGGAGCTCTGGCAGCTCTTTTCTTTGGCGGCCCAGGGTGCCCGGCGTATCGTCGTTCCCAGCCGAGCTGCAGCTGACCATCTGAAGGCGATGTTCGGTTTCGATGCTGTGGTGGTGCCCGACGGTGTCGACATGGCCCGTTTTGCCGACGCGCACGTGCGTCGCCAACCCGGGCTGATCCTGGGACCCGTCTTTGCCGACGACGCCCGGCACCGCATCGAGGTGCTCATCGACGCCTTTGGCATGGTGGCAGGGCAGGTGCCTGAGGCGGAGCTGGTCATCACCGGGCCGGTCGACGCTTCCCGGTGCGAAACGCTTGTTGCCCGGGTTCCGGCCGACGTGCGCCACCGGGTCCGCATGGTGGGCGCGGCGGACCGGCAGAGGATGGTCACCTGGTACGCCCGGGCCACCGTGACGTGCGCACCGGCAGCAGCAGAGGCCTCTGGAACCTCGCTGGTCGAGTCCCTGGCCGCCGGCACGCCCGTCGTAGCGGCGGCCAGTGGCGTGCATCGCGAGATCGTCACGGGGCCCGAAGGCATCCTCTACGCGACCGACGATGCCAGAGCGTGCGCCGAAGCCCTGATCCGCATGCTTCGCGAATCAGCCGATGGTGAGCGGCAGGATGTCTGTCGCCGACGGGCACGAGACTTCGATTGGACGGTCATCGGCCCCCAGCTGGCATCGGTCTACCGTGAGGCCCGCTGAGCCAGGGGTCAGCGTTGATCACCCGGTTCGGAGCGGCGGGTTCGGAACGGGTTGAGCTCTCGTCTGGCGATCGTTCGCCGGTGGACCTCGTCGGGCCCGTCGGCCAACCGTAACGTGCGCATGTGGGCGTACAAGGCGGCCAACGGGGTGTCCGGCCCGACGCCGGCTGCGCCGTGTGCCTGGATGGCGCGGTCGATGACCCGGAGCGCCATCAGCGGCACCACCACCTTAATGCCAGCGATCTCCGTCCGTGCTGCTTTGTTGCCCTGGGTGTCCATCAGCCATGCCGCGTAGAGCGTGTACAGGCGGGCCTGGTCGATCTCGACCCGTGAGTTGGCGACCCACTCGCCCACCACACCCTGGTCGGCAAGGGGACGACCGAAGGCCACGCGGCTGCTGACCCGCTCGCACATGAGCCGCAGGGCGCGCTCGGCTGCCCCGATGGCTCGCATGCAGTGGTGGATGCGTCCGGGACCCAGCCTGGCCTGTGCGATGGCGAAGCCGCCGCCCTCCTCGCCGAGGAGGTTGGACCGGGGGACCCGGACGGCGTCGAAGTCGATCTCGCAATGCCCTTCACGGTCGGTGTACCCGAAGACGGTCAGATCCCGCAGCACCGACACCCCTGGTGTGTCGAGGGGCACGAGGACCATGGACTGCTGTATGTGGACTGGGGCGTCGGGATCAGTCTTGCCCATCACGATGGCCACCTGGCATCGCGGATCGGCGGCACCCGAGATCCACCATTTCCGCCCGGTGATGACGTAGTCCCCGCCGTCGCGCTCGATCCGACAGCTGATGTTGGTGGCATCCGAGCTGGCGACAGCCGGCTCGGTCATGGCGAAGCACGAGCGGATCTCACCCCGCAGCAGCGGATCCAACCACTGCTCCTGCTGCTGCGGAGTGCCGAACATGGTGAGGATCTCCATGTTACCGGTGTCCGGTGCGGAGCAGTTGATGGACTCCGGGCCGAGGAAGCTGTGTCCGGACAGCTCCGCCAGGGGCGCATAGTCGAGGTTCGACAACCCGTCGGTCCACTGCGTCGCATGGGGCAGGAACAGGTTCCACAGTCCGACCCGGCGGGCTTCGGCCTTCAGGGTGTCGAGGATGTCAGGGTGCCGATGGGGATCACCCGACTCGGCCATCTGACGGATGGCGACGGGCTCGGCAGGAACCACCTGTTGCTCCATGAAGTCGTTCAGTCGTCCCCGGAGGTCGAGTGCCTTGGGCGACAAGGCGAAGTCCATCCGACGTGCTCCTTCGTCCACGCCCGCCGCGTCGGCGAGCGGACCATAGACATCACGTTAGGCGACCATCACGTTAGGCGACGCCAGTATGCCGGAGCGCGACCGGCACGGTATCACGACTGGCAGGCGCCGGCTCCCGAAAGCGGTGTTCCTTCGCCGTCTCGTGAGATCCGCCCCGGTGGTGCTGACCCATCGTGCTGTGGGCCTGCCAATAAGCTGGGTGGCATGGTCGCGCTCCGCCGCCGGGGCGTTGCGCTACCGGGCCCGGGGTGCAGGGCGGAGGAGACCGGGTGTGGCGACAGGTGACGTGACGGTTCCCAGCCCCGAGGTCCCGGCGCACGGTACGCCCGGAGCCGGTGCGTCCCGAGATGCACCCGGCCCCCCGTGCGACATGGTGACGCCGGGGGCCAAGGCGGTCGATGCGCTACGGCTTCGCAGCCTGTTCGGGTTGACCATCGGCTTCGTAGCCCCACGAGCCAACCTTGCCGTGTCTGGCGTGCTGCTTACGCTGCTGGTGACGCATCGGGCCGCAGGCGCGCTGGCCATCACCCTGGCGCTGTCAGCGAACCGCCTCGTCGGCTGGCTGGTCTATCCGGTGCTCGGGAGGGCCAGCGACCGGACCAGGCTGGCCGCCGGCCGACGGCTGCCGTACTTGTCCGCCGGGCTGCTCGTCATGGGCGTCGGTACCTGGGGGTACACCTTGGGTGGCGGCTACTGGCTGCTGGTCGGGCTGATCCTCCTCGTTAAGACGGCCAGCGTGGTCTTCGGCATGAACAACCTGGCAGCGGTCCCGGAGACATTCGGCAAGAGCCGGACCGTCAAGGCGGCCGTGGTCATCGCCATCATCGGGACCGGTGTGAGCCTGCTCATCAAGTTCACGGCCATCTCCACCTGGAAGACGAATGTGCCGTCCACCTGGAACCTGCCGTTCCGGCTGGCGGGCGGCATCATGGTGGTCGCTGCCCTCGCGGTGGTCCTGCTCGTGCGGGAAGCGCCGGCGGTCGCCGATCTGGTGGACAAGGATCGGCGGGCACCGAAGCGGTCGTGGCGTCACGAGTTGGGCGACGTACTGGAGGTGCCGAACGCCCGGGTGCTCCTCAGCGGTGTCTTCCTCTTCTACTCGGGGCTCAGTGCCACCGGCTACCTGGCGATCGTCTACTTCCAAGATGTGCAGCATGCCGGGGCAGGGACCCAGACGCTCGCCGGTTGGATCACCGGGGTGCCCGCGCTGGTGGTCGGTGTCCCGATCGGCATGGTGGTGAGCCGAGCGCTGCCGCGCAAGCTGGTGGCCGTGCTCTCACCGGTGGTCGGGTCGGCATTGTTGGTGGTGCAATTCTTCACGACCCACTTCTGGCAGTCGGTCCTGCTGGCCGTGGTGGCGGCCCCCCTCTTCACGTCGTTCGTCATCTCGATGGCGCCCATGCTGCTGCAGCTGCTTCCCCGCAGCGGCGGGCTCGGGGAGCTGACCGGGAAGCTGGTCGCTCCGTTCAGCGCGGTGGCGCTGGTCGTGTCGTTCCTGTCAGCAGCGGCCGTCCAGGCTACCGGCGACTACCGCGTGATCTGGCTCTTCCCTGCGGCGGCCTACCTGGTGACGGGCCTGGTGATGCTCCGTCTGCGGATCCCTGCAGGCCACGAGCGCGTGCCGCCGAGCGCCCAGCTGCTCCAACGGATCGGGGACGGAGTCCTTGCCCAAGTAGGCCGGCAGGACCGGCCACTGCTGAGGGGCGAGGTCACCGCCGATGATGCGGATGCATCGTCGTGGTTCGAGGCTGCCCGACGTGCGCTCGGGGATCCGTACGCGCCGCGGGGGGGCGTCCCGGCGGGTGAGCCGCCGGTCGGCGACGGCAGACCTCGGCCGGCATGAGGAGCCCCGAGCTGCAGGCGGCGGCCAACCCTCGGGGACCTCGTCCCGGTGCGGCGCTCAGGAGACAGCTACGGCCCCGTGGTCGCGACGAAGCGAGGCAATCATCTCCGACACCTCGTCGAAGCTGTACATGGACCGGTCGACGCTTCCAGCGAGCCAGCCCTCGACCGCCGCCCGGTTCAATCCCTCGACGGTGTCGTGGACCTGCAGCAACCGGTTCTGCACGGTGCTCGGGCGGAGCATGGTCTGCCCGAAGATCTCCTGCTCCCACTGGTCCAACAAGCTGGTCAGCGTCATGGCATGCATTCCTCTCGGGTCGTAGCCCCTGGTCAGGTCGTATCCGACCATCGCACCGACGGTAGCCGGAAGGGTCACGATGTGGCAGTCGGGCTGGACACCTGCCGTCTCCACGGTGCAACCCCGATCGCGTCACCGGTGTTCCCCGTTCCCACCGCACCCACGGGAGGGCGGGATCAACCCCTGGCCCCGTTCGGCGGCTACGAGCAGGCCGGGACCGGTCGGGGAGCTGGGCCGGTTCGGTCTGGAGGGGCTCCTGGAGGTGAAGGCCCTGCAACGCTGACCGGTGCGAGCCCGCGGCGAGCGGACGGTCAGCCGCCTGCGGCGCCTCCGAACGGGGGGGCGCCGACCCTGGGCTCGTACCCAGGGAGCGGCGCCCGGTAGATGCAGCAATCACAGTTCATGCGCACGCCTCCGCCGGCCGCCTCGTCGTATCGCTCCCAGACCAGGTCGACGATGCCCGGGTCGGCACCGAGGAGCGGCGCCACGGTGACGGTGGTTCCGGCGTGGTCGGCCGCCCACGCGGACGACTGGTCGACGACGCGCTGCGGCAGCACGCCGCTGAAGAGGAAGTAAGGGAGGACGACGATCCTGCGGGCCCCGAGCCGGTGGCACCGGTCGAGTGCCGTGGAGAGGTCCGGTGGAGCCAGCGAGACGAACGCCGGCTCGACGGTGCCGAGCGGGCCGGCGGCGTCCCCGCCCGTGCCCAACCCCCGGCGATCGGCCAGGAGGCGAGCCACCTTGGCGAGGTCGCTGTTGGCGTCGGGATCCGACGATCCGCGGCTGACCAGTACGACGGCGTCGGCCTGCTGCGCGCCCGCCCGACGCGCCCGGTCCTCGGCTGCGGCCAGCACTGCAGGGTGGATGCCCAGCTCGCGGGCATAGGCGGTGGCCAACCCCGGATGCCGGCGCCGAGCCCTGGTGAGGGCTGCGGGGCCGTCGTCTTTAAGATGGCCGGCGGCCAGCAGGACGATGGGCACCGCTACTACCGAAGCAGCGCCGTCGGCCACGAGCCGGTCGAGCGCGGTGTCGAGGCCGGGCTCGGCGAGCTCGATGAGCCCGGCCCTGACCGCGATATCGGGTCGCCTCGCAGCCACGGCCTCGGCGAAGGCACGGAACTCGGCAACGCCGTCGGGCGAGCGCGTCCCGTGGCCGACGAGGAACAGCGCTGGCGAGATGCCCATCAGCGGAGCCCCTCCGGGCGCATGGCCATCCGCTTCAGGGCATTGACCGCTCCGCACGCCGCCGCTGATCCACCCCGCTCGCCGACGTTGGAGATCGCCGGCAGGCCGGTGCTCTGGGCTGCCCGGCGCAGTCGCACTTTCGACTCTGCGGCTCCGACGAACCCGACCGGTAGGCCCACCACGAGTGCCGGGCGGAACGATCCGGCTTCCATCAGGTCGATCACGGCCTCCAGCGCCGTGGGTGCGCATCCGACGACGACCAACGCACCGGTGGGGTGGCGATCCGCTGCATGCCGCATAGCTCGCGCGCTCCGGGTGGGGAAGCCGCCGGGTCCCGCCTCCACCGCGCCGAGGAAGCATCGAGCGTCGAGGCCCCCCAGACCGGCGCGCACCATCTCGGCATCGCAAACCACGACGGCGTCCCCGGCCAGCGCCCGCGTTCCGGCATCGACCGCTGCCTCGTCGAGGACAAGGCTGGTAGCGAACCCGATGTCGGCTGTGGCATGCACGACCCGGCCGACGACCTGGCGGACGCCGGCGGTCAGCTCCGACAGGTCGACCCTGGAGGCCAGGATCTCGAAGCTCCGTCGCTCGATGGGATGCATATCGCCGGCCGGCGCTCCGGCCTGCGCTCCGGACTGCGCTCCGGCCTGCGCTCCGGACTGCGCTCCGGCCTGCGCTCCGGACTGGGACCCGGTCATCGCCATACCTCTTCGATCGCGCCCCGCGGGCAGACCTCGACGCACAGCCCGCAGGCGGTGCACCGGTCGTCGGCCACCGCCGGCCGCCGAGGTGCCGGGAGGAGCGCGTGCTCGGGGCAGGTAGCCAGGCACGCACCACAGGCGGTGCATCGGTCGTCCACCCGCACGGTTGCCGCGCCGGTCACAACGGGTATCCCCGCGGCGTGACCATGCGCCCACGGCGGACCACGGTCGTCGACGCGCCGACCACCAGGCACGTGGTCATGGTGACCTCCTCCGGGTCGAGCTCGTGGATGGTCGTCAGCTGATGCCGGGTGCCGACCCGTCCGGCGTCGGTGACCAGCCCGACCGGCGTGCTGCGGGGGCGCTGCTTGGCCAGGATCTCCATCGCCCTGGGCAGCTGCCACTGCCGGCGCTCGGAACGCGGGTTGTAGAACACGGCTACGAGGTCCGCTGCGGCCACCGCCTCGACCCGAGCCCCGACGACCTCCCACGGTGTCAGAAGATCGGAGAGGCTGATGACTGCATGGTCGTGGCCGAGGGGGGCGCCGAGGACCGCCGCCGCAGCAAGCGACGCGGTGACCCCGGGAACCACCACCACCTGCACCGCCGCCAGGTCTGGCCGCCCCGCCAGCTCCAGAACGGGAGAAGCCATGGCATAGATGCCGGGATCCCCCGAGCAGACCAGGGCGACCTGCTTGCCGTCCGCTGCGGCTTCGAGCGCCATCTGGGCCCGATCGAGCTCCGCTCCGAGCGGCGAGCGGACGACGTGTTGCTGTGGCCCGATGAGATCGGCGCACTGGTCGACGTATGCGCTATAGCCGACGACCACCTCGGCGTGGCGCACCGCTGCTGCGGCGGCCGGGGTGCGGTGCTCGGCCCCGCCGGGGCCGAGGCCGACGACGTGGAGGCGGCCGCGGGGACGGGCGCGCCGGGCGATGGCTACCGTCGCTGCGCCTGACGCCTGCTTGGGAACCACCAACGTGGACCCTGGTCCGGCAGCCAGCAGAGCGGCAGCTTCAGCCACGCTGGGGCTGCCGACGGCTTGGCGGACGGCGTCGCTCGGGTGCGGTACCGCCACCTCCGCCAGCTCCGGAGCGGCGAATGCCTCGATCGGCCATCCGAGGGACACCACCGCGCGGTGCGTGCGCCGGCGGTCGATGGTGGCGACCATCCCCACCGACGCGGTGGCCAGCCCTGCCCCGGCTATCGCCGCGGTGACGAGCTGGGCCAGGTCGTCCGGTGTGGCGCCGGTCGAGGTTCCCACACCGACGACCAGGGTGGGGGGGTGGAGCACGGCGGTGCCCGCCTGGCGAGGCTCGGAGGCATCGGTGATCCGGATGGTCGGCCGGCGCTGGCCGGCGGGTGTGGCGCCGGCGGGTGTGGCGCCGGTGAGCAGCTCCGGCAGCGGCCAGCCGAGGTGGTTGTCGATGGCCACCGGGCTGCCATCGAGCAGGGCTCGACTTGCCGGAGCGACATCGCCTGACGCCACGAAGCCCGGCAGCTGGTCCAACGCCGGAACGCCCAGGCGATCACTAGCCGTCGTCACCACTGGCTCCGCTCCGGTGACGGCCGCCACCTGGTGGGCGAGATCGTTGGCTCCGGCTCCATGACCTCCCAGCACCGCCACCGCGTATCGCCCAGCGTCGTCGACGCAGACCACTGCCGGGTCCTGCTCTTTGTCCGTCAGCAGCGGGGCGATCATCCGGACGGCGGCCCCCACGGCCAGCACGAGAACGAAGGCGTCGACGTCGGCCCATCGACCGGCGATGGTGGCGGCGGCATCACCATGGACGTGCTCGAACGGCAGCCGGCGGGCAACCGCCCGGCCGGCCTCGGTCACCGACACCGTCAGGATGGTCTTCGGTGTCATGGAGTGCCGTCCTCGCCGGGCCCCCAGACCACGAACACCGGGTTCTCGGCGGCCAGACGGAAGCCCCCGCCGGCGAGGGGAGTGCCGCGGCCGATGGTCACCTGTGCGATCGCTCCGAGCCGTTCCGCTGCGGCAGCTGCCCGGTCGATGGCCGCGTAGGACGCCACCACCGTGCCCCCGGGCCGCAGCCGCCGCAGGACGGCGTCGAGCACGTCGATGCCCCCACCACCTACGAAGGCCCGGTCGGGATCGGGAAGGGTGCCGAGGATCTGCGGAGCTGTTCCGACCACCAGATGGACGGCCACCTGGTGGGCTGCAGCGTTGGCCGCGATGTACGGCACAGCATCGTCGGCCTGCTCGACGGCGAACACCGTGAGACCGGGACAGAGGCGGGCGCACTCGACGGCGATGCTGCCACTGCCGGCACCGACGTCCCACAGGACACCGGCGTGGGGCAGTGTCAGCTTGCCGAGCACCACGGCGCGCACCTCGGCCTTCGTGATCATGCCGTTGCGGTGCGTGAACATTTGGTCGGGAAGCCCCCACGCCAACGTCTTCACGGGCCAGTGCTCGACGCCGACCGGCATCCTCGATGGCCCGTGCGGAACCGGCGCGGGCATCGGCGACATGCTCGGCACTCCGGCAGCGCCGTCGTGTGGGGCCCCGTCGCTCCAACCCACCGGCTGCAGGCCGCCGGGGCCGACGAGGATCACCACCGACAGCGGGTCCCAAGTTCCGCGGGCCAGGTCATGCAGGCTGGTCTCGGTGACGCTCTCGTCGGTGCAGCCGAGGCGGCTGGCCACCACGACCAGATCGAACACGAGGTCTGCGTCGCTCAGGGCGCGTCCCACCACCTGCGGCGGCGTGTCGGGCGAGGTCAGGACGGCCGCCTTCCGAGCGAGGCGTACCACCCGGACGGCATCGGCCAACGGCCGCCCGTGGGCAGAGACGACCACAGCGTCGTCCCACGACAGGCGGGCCCGGGCGAAGGCGACGGCCACCGAGGAAGGCGCTGGCAGGACACGGATCTTCGAGCGGTCGATGACACGCACGAGGGCACGCAGGACACCGAAGAAGCCGGGATCCCCCGATGCCAGCACGCACACGCGGTCGCCTTGGTCGACCACCCGGTGGGCGATCTGGTGGGCGAACCCGTCGGCATCGCCCGCCAAGTCGATGGTCCCCGGCGGCCGTCCACGGGCCCCGCTGTCGAGCTGGGCGCCCACCGATGCAGACCAGGCTTCGAGAAGCCTGGTGCCCCCGGCAACCCAGTCGGAGTCGGCCAGCGCCTGCCGGGAATCGGCGGGCAGGTCGTCGAGCCGGTCGCCGACCACCCCGACGACGGTGGCGCATCCCCGGGCGCCATCCGTCCCGGGGCCCCCGCTGAGCTCCATGCGGTCAGGCACGGGGTGGTCAGGCACGGGGTGGTCAGGCACGGGCCACCACGCTGGTGCCCGAGAAGTCGACCATGACGATCTGGCACGCGAACGCCCCACCGGTATGCGCCAGACAACACTGGCGGGCCAGCTCGCACAGCCGCTGCAAGGGTGCGACGTCGCCCAGCGCCAGGCAGACCTCGGCGAAGTGCCGGGCGGTGGTTGTCGCCGTCGCCGCTGCCACGATCCGCTCGTCCGCCCCGCTCTGACGTGCCACCTCCGCCAGCAGTTCGGTGTCGACCTTCGACCGGTGGAAGTGGGTCATCATGATGCCGCCAGCCAGCTTGGCGATCTTCCCTGCCATGGCGACCACCATCACCTCGGTCATGGCGCCGTGGGCACACCGCCGCAGCGCGATGCCGGAGAAGTCGCCCACCTCTACGAAGCACACCGGGTCCAGCTCTGGGCGCAGCTGCCGTGCGGCATCTTCGGACCGGCTCCCGGTGCACAGCACCATGGTCCGCTCTCCCTGCTCAGCCGCTACGTCGACCTGCTGGACGACGCTGGCTCGGTACGACGCGGTGGAGAACGGTTTGACGATGCCAGTGGTGCCCAAGATGGAGATCCCACCGACGATGCCCAAGCGCTCGTTGGAGGTCTTGGCGGCCATCACCTCGCCCCCAGGGACGGAGAAGACGGCGACGACCGGGCGCCCGGTGACCTCGGCCACGGCCTGGAGGATCATCTGCCGTGGCACCGGGTTGATGGCTGGGCCGCCGATGGGCAGCCCGAGGCCGGGCTTGGTCACCGTGCCGATGCCGGGTCCCGCGCGGAGGTCGGTAGCAGCACCCGGTGCAGCCCAGGCGAGGTGGGCCGTCATCCGGGCACCGTCGGTGCAGTCCGGATCATCGCCGGCATCCTTGACGATCACGGCCAACGCCGTGCGCTCGGCCTCGACGGCCCCTTCGAGCACCGTCCCCTCGTCGACGGGGAAGGCGACGCGCCGCCCGCCGGGGAGGGCGACCTCGACCGTGCTGGGCACCGCTCCGCCGACGAGGCCGGCAGCTGCTGCCTTGGCGGCCGCCGACGCACAGGTGCCCGTGGTGAACCCGGTGCGAAGTCCCCGGCGCCGGGCGGCGACATCTGCGCTCAGCTCGGGCTCGACGGTGACGGGCCCCGGCTCGGGCGCCTCGGAGCTGGGCTCGTCTCGGCCGTCGGTCACGACGGCCGAGACCGGCCGGCCGGCCGGCCGGCGGTCGTGCCGGCGAGCGAGCGCTTGCGATAGGTGTGGGCGAAGTCGGGCGAGTAGAGATGGCTCCGGTGGGCGCCGGCATCGAGGAAGTCGCCGATCAGCACGAGCACCGTCAAGGTCGTCCCGGTCGCCCGGAGATCCTCGGCCAGGTGGCCGACTGTGGTGCGTACCACCGTCTCGTCGGGCCACGTCGCCCGGATCACGATGGCGGCCGGTGTGCCGGCACGGTAGGCGCTCGGCGGTGCCAGCAGCTCGCGCTGCAACGCCTCGGGTTGGGCGGCCGACAAGAAGACGGCAAGGGAGCACCCGGTGGCCGCGTAGGCGCCGATCGACTCGCCGTCCGGCATCGACGCCGTGGTCCGGGTGGCCAGCCTGGTGACGACCACGCTCTGCGCCACCGTCGGGATGGTGAGCTCACGCCCGAGCACAGCGGCTGCCGCCCCGAGGGACGACACGCCCGGCACGAGCTCGTACGGCCGGTCGTTGGCGACGCACCAGTCGATCTGCTCCTGCACTGCGCCGTACAGCGACGGGTCGCCGGAGTGGAGCCGGACGACCTCGGCTGCCGGGTTGGCGGCGTAGACGGTCAGGACGTCTTCGAGCGTCATGGTCTTGGAATCGTGGATGGCGGCACCGGCCCTGGCATGGCGCAGCAGCTCCTCAGGTACGAGCGACGAGGCCCAGACGACGATGTCGGCCCGGCCGAGGCGCTCGGCGCCGCGCACCGTGATGAGGTCGGCCGCACCGGGTCCGGCTCCGACGAAGCTGATCCTGCCTGTGCCGGGTCCGCCCGGGGCGCCGCCCGGGGCGCCGCCCGGGGCGCAGGGGACGCTGCTCACCCGACTGCTCCGTGCGGCGGGTAGGCGCCCGCTGCCCGGCGGCGTGCAGGACCCGATGCGCGACCGGCCGGCGGGACGATAACCGTGGCCAGGTAGGACGCGGGCTGGCCGTTGACGGCGCGGTCCACGGCACCGACCCGCTGTCCCGGTAGGCCGAGCAGCTCACCGAACACGGCGCCGTCGAGCCGGCCACTCGCCGTGAGGAGCGCCGTCACCGCGGGGAGATGGCGCCCGCCCTTGTAGACCACCACGGCACGATTCCGGTCGGCCAATGCCGCTTCGACGTGTGCCGTGCCATCGAGTGCGGTGACGAGGGCCATGGACTCGGCCCCATCGAGTAGCACCGTGCCGGTAGCCGACGCCAGGGCCTGGAAGGCGCAGATCCCTGCCACCGTCTCCACCACGGTGTGGGGCCGTTCGTCCACCACGGCGGCGGCCACCGACGGGAATGTCGAGTAGATGTTGGGATCGCCCAAGGTCACGAAGGCCACCGTCAGCCCGTCGTCGAGCCATTCGGTCAAGGGCGCGGCGGCCGCTCGGTGCGAGGCTGCCCGTGACTCGGCACCATCGGCGACGGCGTCGGGCGTCATCGAGAACACGAGGCGGTGCACCGCCAATGCCGGCAGGGCCTGGCGGACGATCCACTCGGCACGGCCGACGGTGTCGGCTCCGGTGGTGGGCGCCACGACCCTGTCGGCCGACTCCAGGGTGCGTACAGCCTGCAGCGTCAGCAGCGCAGGATCGCCCGGGCCGACGCCGACGCCGACCAACCGGCCGGCACGCGGGGAGGGGTTCACGTTCGCCATGGACCGCCCGATCCTATCGGGGTCGCCGCCGGCATCCCGGGGGGCGCTGGCAGGCACCGGTCTCCGCCGGGCTGGTGGAGGCGACCGAACCGGGGAAGGCTGGGACGGTGCGACCGGTCGTCTTCCACGCGTTGCGGCTCTTGCCGCATCATCTGCACGCCCCGTTCCAGTCGGGGGCGGTCGTGGCGCTGTCGCTGGCATCGGCCGCTGCCTACGGGTTGGCGGCTGTGCTGCAGCACCAGGCAGCGGTGCGGGAGCCGCCGGAGCTGTCGATGACCACCGGGCTGATGCTCCGGCTCGTCCGGCGGCCGATGTGGGTCGTTGGCAACCTGCTCGACGTCGGCGCCTTCGTGTTGCAGTTCCTGGCCCTGCGCCGCGGATCGCTGGCGCTGGTCGAGCCGATCCTGGTGCTGAGCCTGGTCTTCGCCTTGCCGGCATCGGCCCTTCTGGCCCGGCGGCCGGTGGGCCGACGTGACGTCGTGTCCGCTCTGGCTATGGCCCTCGGCCTGGGCCTCTTCCTGGCGGCGGGCCGTCCTGGCGCCGGGCATCCGCACGGCACACCGCTGGGCTGGGTGCTGCTCACCGCGGTGGTGGCCGCCACCGTCGCTGCCTCCGTGCTCGGCGCACGGGGTGCGACCGCGCGGCGCGCTGGCCTGCTGCTCGCCGTCGGGTCGGGAGTGGCGTTCGGCTACGTCGCCGCCGTTGCCGAGCGCACCGGCCACCTGCTCGACCGAGGCGTCGTCCACACGCTTGCCTCGGCGGCTCCCTACGAGCTGGCGATCGGGGGTCTGACGGCGCTCGTCCTGACGCAGAGCGCCTACCACGCGGGGGATCTCCGGCTGTCGTTGCCGACGCTGACCGTCGTCCAGCCGCTCGTGGCGATCGCCATCGGCCAGAGCCTCTTCGCCGAGCATCTGCGGACGCACGGGTGGGCGCCGCTCGTGGAGACCGTGGGCCTGCTGTCGGTGGTCGTCGGGGTGTCCGTGCTGGCGCACCCGGCCACCATCGGCGTGGGGGAGGGTGCCTGACGCTGGTCAGCGAGCAGCAGGCCGGCGCGCCGCGCTGGCCACGAACCGCTCGGCGGGAACCGGGTCGGCACCGAGATGGAGGTGCAGGTAGGAGGCCAGGAGTGTCGGCGTGGCGAACCCCCCGAGCCGCGCGGTTCCCGACCCGCGCAGGAGCAAGGCCGATCCGGTCGGGTGGATCGCCGAGTAGTGGAACTCGTGTCCGCGGATCACATCGCCTTCGGCGGCCACCGGGTTGGTCGTTCGGACCTCCGCCGTCCGGTACCCGAGGGTGAGCCGCCCGGTCATAGCCGCTTCGGCGTCGATGGCACCGCTCAGGTGCTGCCCGTCGAGCGATCGACATAACCAGAGGAGGCCGCCGCACTCGGCCCATGTCACGAGCCCGCCGGCGACGCGCTGGCGCACCTCGGTCAACAGCGTCCGGTTGGCGGCCAGCGCCGGCGCGTACACCTCGGGGAAACCGCCACCCAGATAGAGGCCGTCCACGGCGTCGGGCAGCGCCGGGTCGGCCGCCGGGTCGAATGGCACCAGCTCAGCCCCCGCCGCTTCGAGACGTTCGATGTTGTCGGTGTACGTGAAGCTGAATGCCGCGCCGCCGGCGACCGCCACCCGAGCCCGTCCGACGCGCCGGGTCGTGGCCAGCGCAGCGACGGGGGGGATGCGCGGGGCGGCAGCGGCCAGCCGCATGATGCCGGCGAGGTCGCAGCTGGCGGTTATGGCGCCAGCGAGACGGTCGAGGGAGCTCCGGACCTCGGCGGGGTGCTCGATCACCGGTACCAGGCCGAGGTGGCGGTCGCGCCAGGTCAGGGCATCGTGGCGGTGGAGCGCGCCCAGCACCGGCACGCCTACCGGCTCGAGGGCCTGGCGGAGCAACGACTCATGGCGTGTGCTCCCCACCCGGTTCAGGATCACCCCGGCGAGCCGTACGTCGGGCCGGTGACTGTGGAAGCCGTGCACCAACGCGCCCACCGACGAGCTCATGGCCGACGCGTCGACCACGAGCACCACCGGCGCGTCGAGCGCCACGGCGACGGCGGCCGTGCTGGCGTCGTGCGTGGCCCCGACGCCGTCGAACAGCCCCATCACGCCCTCTACGATCAGCACGTCTGCACCACCGGCGGCCCGTGCGGCGAGCGGCGCCAGGTTCTCGGCACCGCTCAGGTAGGCGTCGAGGTTCCGGCCCGGCCGACCGGTGGCCAGCGCGTGGTAGCCCGGGTCGACGAAGTCCGGCCCGACCTTGGCAGCCGCTACCGCATGGCCGGCACTGCGCAGCGCGGCCATGAGGCCGGTGGCCACCGTCGTCTTCCCCACCCCCGAATGGGTACCGGCAACCACCACGCGCGGGCCGAGGAGCGAAGGCCGTTCGCCCCTCTTCGTGGCATTCAGTACTCGATCCCCTTCTTTGCCGTGATGCCGCGGTCGTAGGCGTGCTTGACCTTGCGCATCTCTGTCACGGTGTCGGCCAGCTCGACGATCTCCGGTGCTGCGTCGCGTCCGGTGACGACCACGTTGGTCTTCGGGGCTCGTTGGCGCAGGCCCGCCACCACTTCGTCGACCGGGACCCAGCCGTAGGTAGATCGG